>JAXDQQ010000276.1:0-7068 GCA_034667805.1 Thermoplasmata archaeon
AGTCGGGAGAGGCCGCCGCCTCGAATCTTATCTAGGGCAGCCAGGGTGGGCGGCCTGATGACGAAGGCCCTCGCGCTCCTCATTGCGACCGTCGCCCTGCTCGCCTAGCCCGCCCAGGCCCAGGACCAGGCCGATTCGACCCTGACGGTCGACGGCCTCCAGGGCAGGTCGGTCAACGGGACGACGGCCGCCCTTCCGTTCAGCGTCACCCTCGAGGTCAGCCGCCTGGCCTGCGTCGGCCAGGGCGCCACGATCACGGTGGCGCTCTCGGCGACCGCGACCGGCGCCACCGCGACGGTCCAGCCCGAGACGATGTCGTTCATCATCCCCATCAACACGGGCCTCACCGGCTACTCCCAGACGCAGGGCGCGACCGTCGTCGTCAGCCCGAAGGCCATGCCCATGGCGAGCGCCACGAACGCTTCGTCCTCCAGCTCGTCCGCAAGCTCCGGGATGGCCTCCGCCCACGCGGACGCCACCAACTCCACTGTGACGGTCACCGCCCAGTCGACCAGCATCTCCGGTTGCGCGATGGCCACCGCCGACCTGTCGGCCGACCAGAGCGCAGTCGTCTCCTTCGCGCCGCAGTCCGCCTCGTCGTCGAGCGGCGACGGGCAGGCCATGCCGGGCCCTGAGATCGGCCTGCTCGCCCTCGCATTGGGCGCACTGGCCCTGCGCCGCCGCGCCTAGTCGCCGCTGTTCGCTCCGTCCACCGCGAGCCGTCTGCCGACGCTTATCTAGAGGGTCGGAATGGGCGACAACGAGGCCCTCCATGTCCAGCCGGTCCATCCTCCTTCTCGCCGCCCTCGCGGCCGTCCTTGCCCTCCCCGCCGCCTCCGCGCAGACGGCCCACACGGTCACCATCGAGATCCAGGACCTGCCCGCCTCCGCCGAGTCCAACGGCACGGCCCTCGTCGTCCCCTTCAGCGTCCACGCCACCGTCGCGGGCGCCGGCCCCTGCCTCGCCAACGGCGGGACCACCTACACGATCGCGCTGTCGGCCGAGGTCACCAACAGCACCGGCAACCACACGACGGCCATCGTCAACCCCAAGCAGTACACGATGGCGGGCCCCACGCTGCTGCCCACCGCCGGCGGCAGCGCCGAGCGCACCCAGGAAGCCCAGCTCACCGTCTTCCCCGGCCCCTACGCCGACTCCGGCCTCAACGCCACCATCAAGGTCACCGCCTCCTTCACCGGCGGCAACCCCGACTGCACGGGCGCGCAAGCCACCACCGGCTCCGAGGACACCGCCGAGCTGAAGGCCGGCTTCACGCCGGTCCCCGCGCTCTACGGCACGACCCCCGGCAACGGCCAGGCCATGCCCGGCCCCGGCGCCGTCCTCGTGATGGCTGCCCTCGCGGCCGTCGTCATCGCCCTGCGCCGCAAGGCCTAGGAATCCCGACGAAAAGCGTCCAATCGTGGCGTCTTTTCCGCGGCCGAGCGTCAGCGAGGTCCCGCGGACGGGGCCGTCGAAGACGGCCCCACGAGAGGCGAGCGCAGCGCGCCTAGAGACCGTGGGTTGGATTGCCTTTCAGCAAATCGCACCCGCCATCAGGCGGGTCGATTTGCTGCCTTGATCCACGATGCCACGCGGCTGCGCAGCGCCGTGTACTTCGTCGGCTCGCGCGCGTGGTCCGCGTCGACGCCGAAGAAGTGGTCGTAGCCGTGGCACACGGACTCGACCTGCTCGCGCTCGAGGCCGCCGCGGCCCTGCACGAAGACGAGGACGGCGTAGCACGAGCTGATGCCGCGCAGCTGCAGCGCGTCGAAGGCGTGCGCCTTGACCTGCGCGAGCGTCGATTCCGACGTCAGGACGTCGAGGACCAGGAGGGCGCCGCCTTCCAGCTCGACGGCGAGGTCGGCGGTGTGGCCCGTCACGTGGCCGCCCGGAAGCGGGACGAGCACCTTGTGGTTGGTGTGGCCGTTGCCCTCGCCGAGGCCGGGCCGCACCTGGAACGCGATGCCGGTCGGGTGCTTCAGGAGAGAACCGGGCTTGCCGACCTCGTGGAAGACGGCCTCGGCGAGCGTGGCGCGCGCCGTGTCGTGCAGCGACGCCGAGGCGGGCGCCACGACCGGCTCGTCCGCGTCGGGCAGCTCGTCCATCTCGTCGAGGTGCACGATGCCGCCGCGGCCCGCCGCTCCGATCGAGGGGATGACGACGATGTCGTCGCCGCCGATGGCGTCGGCCAACGACGGCAGCTCGCGCTGGCCGGTGGTGGGCTTGGGCGCGGCGTCCGCCAGCACCTTCGACTTGCGCTTGCGCGGCTTCTTCTCCGTGAGGTCGCCGGGCTTCAGCCGCTTCGGTTTCCGGCCCGATTCCGTGAACCCGCCGAGCGCGTCTTTGTGCAGGAACACGTCGCCGGCCAGGCCTGCCTCATGGGCGGCCTTCTGGGCGGGCGGGCGGCGGGCAGGCTTGCCCTCGGCCTTCGAGGCGGCAGAGGCGCCAGCGGAGGCGGAGGAGGCGGAAGGGGTCTCGTCCATCGGGCTTCCCAGCGGCGCGGAGCCTCGGCCCCGCATCCCATCAAGGCGGAGCCAGCGTTGTCGTCGGCTTAGGCTTTGCCACGGAGCGCTTCCGCGCGGGGCAAAAACGCGCCTTGGATGGCGCCGGCCGCGACCCCAATCGCGGTCGAGGCAAGAAATCCGCGCGATTCTCCTGGAAATCTGGGCGCTGGCATAACCGTAAATAGGGGCCGACCTTGGGCCGACTCAACCACGAATCCCTCTGAGCCTCCTCGGAGGCCCGGGTGGAATTCGGGCTACTACAAATTCTGGAGGCACCTGACATGGCAAAGGGACTCGATGTCGGCACGATGAACATCATCGCGGCCGAGCGCCACGGCGACAAGACCACTCTCACCCAGCAGCGCAACTCGTTCGTTGAGATCGAGTACAGCGATGTGGCCGAGAAGATGCTGGCCCGCTCCGATGTTCTGTACATCAAGAAGGACAACCAGGTCTTCATCGTCGGTGAGGACGCACTCAACTTCGCGAACATCTTCAACACGGCGACGCGCCGCCCGATGCAGAAGGGCATCCTGTCGCGCGACGAGAAGTCGGCCATCCCGATGATCCGCTTGATCATCGAGCGCCTGGTCGGCACCCCGAAGGAGTCCGGCGAGATCATCTACTACACCTCGCCCGCCCGCCCGGCCGACGCCCCCAACCAGGACGTCCTGTACCACCAGAAGACCATCGAGTCGATCCTGCGCAAGCTGGACTACACCCCGCGTGTCATCAACGAGGGTCTCGCGGTCGTCTACTCGGAGCTCGCCGACAACCAGTTCACCGGTCTCGGCTTCTCCTTCGGCGCCGGCATGACCAACATGTGCGTCGCGCACTACGGTCTCCCGGTCATGACCACGTCCGTCGCCCGCGGCGGCGACTGGATCGACCAACAGGTCGCCGAGGCCACCGGCCACTCCAAGGACCGCGTCACCGCGATCAAGGAGCGCGAGTTCGAGATCAACCCTGAGAACCCGCAGGGCGAGGTCCAGTCGGCCCTCACGATCTACTACGACAACCTCGTCGAGTACGCCATCCGCACCCTGAAGCGCGAGCTCGCCAAGGCGAAGGTCGAGGAGGGTCTCACGATCCCCGTCGCCATCACCGGCGGCACCTCGTCCTGCAAGGGCTTCAAGGACCTCTTCGAGAAGCGCATCTACGAGGCCAACCTGCCCTTCGAGATCTCGAAGGTCAAGATGGCCCGCAGCCCGCTCTACTCGGTCGCCATGGGCACCCTCGTCGCCGCTCGCGCCGAAGAGGCCGAGACGCTCGAGGAGCTCGTCGCCGTCGACAGCAAGAAGTAAGGCTTGCGACACGACCGGCAAACCCCGAGGATGCCTCGCATGACCAACCTTGAGTCCCGCTACGACAACTTGTTCGGCACGAAGACCTCGAAGGGTCAGCTGTACGGCGGGTTCTTCCTGCTGATCGCTGGCATCGTCCTCGGCGTCGCCGCCCTCATCCTCTTCTTCATCGCCTACAACAACGACGGCGCCAGCGTCTACAACTGGCGCAAGGGGGCCCTGACGGCGGGAGCCGCCGCGGGCATCCTGTTGTTCTTCGGGCCGACCGTCAGCCTGCCCACCAAGACGGGCATGCGCATCCTGTCCTACGTCGGGACGGGCCTGTGCGTGCTCGCCACGGTGCTGTTCTTCTTCCACTACCCCAACCACTTCAACGTGCAGGACTCGAAGACCGGCCAAGCCGACTACACGGGCCTTGACCTGTTGATCTACGCGGGTGGCCTGGCGCTGCTGGTGGCGACGTTGTTCACGTCGCTCATCGGCTACTACCTCGGCCGCCTGCAGCCCGTCGGGGTCACCACTGAAGACGAGGTCGACGACGAGACGTACGGCCCCGGCTACGAGGTGCCCGACTGGGTCGTGGAGCGCGACATCGAGTACGCCATGAAGAAGTACGGCGTCTCGTGGGGCGATGGCAAGGGCTCCGGCACGAGCAACCTGAACGTCAACGTCGCGGACGCCGTCGGCGGCAACTTCGTCGTCGGCGGCCTCGGCAAGGCCCGCACGGTCCAGCTGGACTCGGAGCAGGTCGACGCCGGCGTCAAGGGTCTTAGCACGGTCCGTCCGAGCAAGAAGCCCAGCCTGCCCGGCGAGTGGGCCGACCAGTCGGTCGCCTCGCTCAAGGCGCTGCGCAACAAGCAGTCGGCCGGCGGCGCCAGTGGCGACGCGGTCCTGCCCAAGGCGGCCCGCGCCGGATTCTGGACCCGCTTCTGGAACGCCCTCACCGGCCGCAACAACCGCGGCAACACGGGCGGCAAGAACGGCGGCGTCGGCCCCGGCAAGCTGAGCAAGGCGGACCTCAACCCGGTCCAGCCCCCGGCCAACCTGCCGAAGAAGGGCAAGACCGTCGTCATCCCCGACGAGAAGTGAGCCTGTCGGGACCCGCAAGGTCTCCGGCATGACCCGACCCCTTTTCCTCCCCCTTTTCTCCTCCCTTTCCTAGTTCCCACCACTCGCCCAGGGATGCCTATGCCGTCCGATTCCTCCGAGGACCCGTCCTCCACCGCCGACGCCGCCAAGCAGGCCGCCGACCGCGTCGCCGAGAAGATGCGGACCGCCGCGCTCGCCGCCGAGGAGCGCGCCAAGCGCATGGCGGCCTTCAGCGCCAAGGCCATCGACGAGGAGGACACGCCGGTGGCGGTCCGCTCGTTCAACCAGGCCCGCGAGGGCGCCGACGCCGGGCGGGTCTACTCGCCCAAGACAGGCCGCGTCGAGGACGGCTCCGTCTCCGCCCTGCCGCGCAAGGCCGGCGGAGGCCGGCAGTCCCAGGCGGACGACGACGACCTGCTGCGCGAGATCGACGCCGCCGTCGACGCCGCCGAGGCCGACGCGCCCGCGCCGCTGCCCGACCTGGGCGACGACGACCTGCTGGACGACATCGACGCCGCCGTGGCCGAGGCCAAGACGTCGCCGCCGATGCCGAACGCCCCGCCGGGCATGAACGCCCGCCGCCTGGCCGCCATGGCGGCCGCCGCGCACGACCGGTCCGACGTGCACACGCCGCCGCCCGCCGGCATCAGCGGCGCGCCGAAGCTGCCGAGGGGCCTGGCTTCGCTGGCCGCGGCGGACGACGACGTCTTCCTCTCCGACAAGCGCGGCAAGCCCAAGGGGCCGACGACCCTGTCGGAGGACGACCTGTCCGGGTTGCGCCCGTCCGGCGGGTCCAAGCCGTCGCGCGCCACGGTGCCCGCCCGCGCGCCGCCCACCGCGGAGGCTGACGAGGATGGGGACGCGCCCACGGTCGTCTCCGGCCGGGGCCGCGCCGCCGCGCCGCGCCGCACGGAGGCGGACGACGATGACCTGCTGGCCGAGATCGACGCCGCGGTGGAGGCCGCCCAACAGGAGGACGACCAGGAGGGGCTCTCCGGTGCCTTGAAATCCGCGGACGGCTCCTCCGATGACGTGGCGGACGACGGGAAGGGCAAGCCGAAATACTCTGGGCCGGCCATCCGGTCCCCTGGCGACGTCGACGACGTCAGCGCCAAGATCGACAAGCGCACCGGGACAGGCGCGCCCAAGGCCGCAAACCCGGCCGATTCCGAGTTTTCGGTCAAGAGCGACAAACCCACGTCCACGGCCCATCCGTTGGCGTCGGGCGAGGCCCAGTTCAATGTCAAGAGCGACAAGCCCAAGGGCGGCGCCCACGCCGACCCCCTGGCGACCCCCGGCAAGTTCGACGTCAAGCTCGACCGCGAGGAGCGCGAGGCGCCCAAGATCAAGTCCGTGATGGACGCGGCGAAGTTCGATGTCCAGATGGACAAGGAAGAACGCCAGGCCCCGAAGATCCGCAACCCGACGGAGACGGAGCACTTCGAGGTCTCCATGGACCAGTCCTCCGACGAATTGGCCAAGTCCGCCATCGAGGCCAACCCCGCCGCGCCGGCCCAGGTCAGCTTCTCGAAGAACCAGACGCACAAGGGGCAGCCCCCTCGCATCAAGAGCCCTGGCGACGAGGCCGTGCATGCCACGCGCGACGCGACTCCGAAGCCCCTGCCCAAGATGCACTCGGCCGGCGACCAGCAGGCCAACGTGCGCCAGGACGCGGAGCGCAAGGAGCTACCCAAGATGCGCAGCGCCGGCGACGAGGCCGTCCACGCGCGCCAGGACGCGGAGCGCAAGGAGCTGCCGAAGATGCGCAGCGCCGGCGACGCCGCCGTCGACGCCCGCATGGACCGCGAGCATCGCGACACCCCGAAGTTCAAGGGCCTCGGCGAGGCCCCGTTCCAGGCGCGCCAGGACCGCGACGAGAAGGGCCCGGCGCCGAAGATCCGCTCACCGACCGACTCGCCCATCGAGGCGCGTCAGGACCGGGAGCACCGCGACACGCCGAAGTTCAAGGGCCTCGGCGAGGCCCCGTTCCAGGCGCGCCAGGACCGCGACGAGCGCGGCCCTGCCCCGAAGATCCGCTCCCCAGCCGACGCCGAGAAGTTCGCCGTCAGCCTCGACCGCGCCGCCCGCGACACGCCGATGCCCAAGATGGCCAACCCGGCCGAAGGCGGCTTCGAGACCAAGCGCGACGCGCAGAGCCACGAGCCGGCCA
>JAXDQQ010000277.1:0-4498 GCA_034667805.1 Thermoplasmata archaeon
GGGCCGACGGGCCGCGCCCGCGCGCCGTGGAACCGGACCTCGGCCGTGGCCAGGGCGCGCGTGCCGACCTTGTCCTTCAGGCGCTCGAAGCTCCATCCGCCGGCCACCGACTCGACGAGGAACAGGCCGACGCCTTTCGAGCCCGGCTGGGCGCCCATCGGCCGGGCCGTGACGAGCCACCAGTCGGCGGTCGGGTTCGAGCAGAACCACTTCAGGCCGTGCAGCGCGAACGAGCCGTCGCCGTTGGGTTCGGCGCGGACGAGGTTGGTGCCTGCGTCCGACCCGCCTTGGGCCTCGGTGACGAACTGCGCGCCGTGCATCCAGCGGTCGGCCGCCATCGACCGCAGGCGCTTGGCGAGCGCGTCGTGGCCCTTCTGCTTGCGCAGGACGCGGACGAGGCCGTCCGTGCAGGCGACGCTGCACGCGACGCCGGCCTCGCCGTTCTGGTTGAGCAGGTACACCGCGGCGTAGCGCAGGCGGTCGTCGAGCTCGGCGTGCCAGAGGACCGAGCCGTGCACCTCGCCCAGGGTCGCGACCGTGCCGGCGGGCAGGATGACCTGTTGCCGGTCCTCGCCGTGTGCGCCCTTGCCGGCGATGCGCGGCAGGTTCTCGCGCTGCTCGGCCTCGTCGGCGCGGGCGGCCCACGGCCCCGCCGTCTCGCGCGACCAGCCCTTGATCCAGTCGAGCTCGCGGGCGGCCGGCTTGGAGCGCCGGACCCAGGCCTGCAGCAGCGGGTCGCTCGACCAAGGGTCGGCGGCGCGCGCCTTCAGGTAGGGCTCGAAGGAGTGCGGGGCCGGTTCCGCCATCCAGGCCAGAGCGGCCCCGGGGGCCTTTGCCCTTGCGGAGACCGTCCTGGCCGCCCTATGTGGGCGAACACAGATTTCACAGACCCTTTGGCGATTTTCCTGGTAGCGACCTTGGCAATTTCACAGATTGCTCGCCTGGACGAGGGAATCTGTGAAATTCTGGTGCATGCCAGGGAAGAGCCCCAAAAGTCGTCTCTGTGCAATCTGTGTTCCCCGGTAGGCCGTAAGGCGCCAATCGGGGGCCGACTGCCGTGACGGATGTCAGGCCAATCGACCGCGGGCCCACTGGACGGTGCCGTAGACGATGAGCACGAGGTGCAGGGCCAAGAGGGCGCTGAGCAGGCGGAGGGCTCCCCAGCCTTCGCCGAGGGCGCCGATGGCGAGGGCGCCGGCGGCCATGGCCCAGGTGAGGCGGCGCAGCGGGCGTTCGGCGCTGTACGGGCTGAGCAGGACGAGGACGTGCTGCAGCAGGGCGAGGGAGACGAACATCGTCGCGACGGAGCCGGCCAGCAGCCAGCGGACGTGGGCGTCGGTCGCGTCGTGCGCCATGAGCGCCAGCACGCTCGAGGCGGTGGCGGTCAGCGACAGGACCAGCGGGAAGTGGATGTAGCTGCGCGCGAAGCCGAACAGCGGGTTGCCCGGGCGCGCCGGGCGAAGCTGCACGATGTCGAAGTAGAGCCACCAGGACGCGAAGGTCACCAGCATGCCAAGCGTGCCGGCCACCAGGGCGGGACGGGTGAGCCCCGCCTCCGCGACGCCGGAGACGACGGACGCCACGTTCTCGCCGAGGACGATGATGACGAACAGGCCGAACCGCTCGGGCAGCCGCCCCGTGGAATACTTCGGCAATGCTTGCTGCTGCTTGGTCGTGAAGAGCGGCGTGATCACGTCGATGGCCAAGGCGACGACCCAGAGCTGGTAGCGCAGCGGCGCCTCGACGTAGGCCGAGGCGATGAAGAGAGACGCCGACGCCGTGAAGCCCAGGGCGTAGCGCCGCGTGAGGGGGCCGGCCCTCCGGTCGTGGATGCCGGCGCGCAGCCAGAGGAAGACGATGAGCATGCGTCCCAAGGCGTAGGTCACCGCATAGGCGGCGCTGTGTTCGAGGCCGTCATGCGCCAACGTGGCGAGCAGCATGAGGGGGAACATCTGCAGGAACGTGGCGAGGCGATGGCTGAGGTCCTCCGATTCGAAACGCTCGGTGTAGAACGTGCCGCCGATCCACAGCCACCACGCCGGCAGCAGGAGCAGGATGAGGGTGACGACCCCGTCCCCATTGGGATGCTCCGCAAGGCCGTGGCTGACCTGCGCGATGATGACCACGAAGACCAGGTCGTAGAACAGCTCCAGCCACGACGTCTTGCGCTCGCGCCCCTCGTCCTCGTCGCTGCGCAGCCACGGCGTCTTCCACCAGCGGTGCTCCATGTTGGTCATGTGGCCGGCATGGACGTGGGCGTGCGGCGAGCTCACGGCGCACCCAGCCGCGCGGCGAGGCCCGCGGCGTCCCACCAGCTCCACAGCCGGGCGATCCGGTCGCCCTGGAGATGGAACAGCGTCAACCCTTCGGCCGTGGCGGCGCGGCCGGTCGGCGCGACGCCGGCAAACGGGCCTTTGTGCGTGGCCGAGAAGCTCCAGCGCACCACCACCCGATGATGGGCCCTCTCGTCGATGCGCTCATGCACCGTGTAACGGCAGTCCGGGAAGGCGGCCAGGAAGCCCGCCACGAACTGCTCGGCCTCGGCGGGCGAGGCGACCGGCCGGCCGTTGACCTGGCCCTGGTAGTCCGGCGCCAGGACCTGCCGCAGGAGGGCCGCGTCGTGGCGGTCGTAGGCCGCGTAGAAGCCGGCCACGGGGTCCATGGGAGGCCGACCTGGATGGCCCGCTAAGAGGCCGCCGACCCGCCTTTCGGCCCCGCCCCCTCCTGGCCGTCCCTGGGGCCTTATCCGTTGGCGGGCTCAATGGGTTGATGAAGGGCACCGAGGGATGCCCTAGTGCGCCTGGACGGCCCTGGGAGGGTGGCCTGGCTGCAAGTGGGAGCACCCGACAATGCCCATCCAAGCCTGCCCCGAGTGCAGTTCCGACCGCCTGGTCTTCCCCAAGAAGGGCGCCATCTTCGCCTGCCAGGACTGCTCTTGGACGGGCACCCCCAAGGAATTCCCCAACTGGTCGGCCTGGCAGGAGTTCCGCCTGGCGACCAAGGCGAGCCGGATCGTCACGCAGTGAAGGTCCTCACGCGAGGCTGCCAACGGTGCGGCAGCGGGGGCCTCCGCATGGCCGGCCTGGTCGACGGCGTCCTGGTCGGTGAGGGGCAGGACCTGTCGCAGTGGGCCTGCGGACGTTGTGACCTTACCGCCGTCCCCCTGCTGTTCGATGACGAGGCCTCCCGCAAGAAGTTCGAGGCAGCCCGGGCGAAAGACCCGTCGGCATCGTGGCCGGCCTCGGGTTGGCCGTCGCTGAAAAAGCCGTTGGGAAAATCCTAGCGCGTCCAGTTTCGGGGGGCCTAGGATTGAACAGATTCACCGGGCAACTTTCCCAGATGCGGCCGGGCCTTGGGTCATTCAGCTTGATTCTGAATCAGCCCGATTTGGGGGACTGGCCGCATCGGTCAAAGTTGCCAAAGCATCGGCTGAATCCGCGGCCCCCCACACTTGCGAGCAGGGCTACTTGTTCGCCATCGGCAGCATCGCGGTCTTGCCGGACTTTCCGGTGACCTTGCGCCAGATCATGGCGATGGGGTCGAAGCGCTCGGACACGATGCGCTCCTTGAGCGGGATGATGGCGTTGTCCGTGATGGTGATGTGCTCGGGGCAGACCTCGGTGCAGCACTTGGTGATGTTGCACAGGCCGATGCCGCCCTCGCGCCACGTGGCGTCGAGGCGGTCGGCGGAGTCCACCGGGTGCATCTCGAGGCTGGCGATGCGCACCATGAAGCGCGGGCCCTGGAACTCGTCGTGCAGCTTGTGCGTGCGCAGGACGTGGCAGACGTCCTGGCAGAGGAAGCACTCGATGCACTTGCGGAACTCCTGCACGCGGTCGACGTCGCGCTGCATCATCTGGAACTCGCCGCGCGCCTTCTCCTCCGCCGTCATCGGGCGGGGCGTGAAGGGCTTGATGGCCTTGTTCTGCCTGAAGTTCCACTTGACGTCGGTGACGAGGTCCTTGACGATGGGGAACGCCTTGAGCGGGGCGACCTGGATGGGCTGGCCCTCCGGCAGGTCGCTGATGCGCGTCATGCACATCAGGCGCGGCACGCCGTTGATCTCCGCCGAGCAGGAGCCGCACTTTCCGGCCTTGCAGTTCCAGCGGCACGCCAGGTCCGGCGCCGGGCCGGCCTGCACGCGGTGGACGGCGTCGAGCACGACCATGCCAGTGTCGAGCGGGACCTCGTAGTCTACGTACTGGCCGCCGGCCTCGTCGCCGCGGAACAGCTTGAGGTGGACGTTCTTGCCCGTGACCTCGGACTCGATGGTCTTGGCCTTCGATTCGCCGAGGATGCCCGCGATGCCGGCGTCCGACGATCCGCCAGCCATCTACGCGACCTCCCGACGAACCGCGGATCTCGCGGAGCCCGCGGAACCAACGTGTTCCGCGATGTCCGCGGGTTCCGCGGTTTGGTGGGCGTAGGGCGTCATGCAGCCACCGCCGTCGTGCCGGGGGCGGCGCCGCCTGCCTTGTTGTGGATGGCGTCGACCTCG
>JAXDQQ010000278.1:0-3439 GCA_034667805.1 Thermoplasmata archaeon
TGGCGCAGCGGCCAGGTCGGCCAGGCCTTGGCCAACGCCGTGGCCAACGGCGCCGGCGGACCCCTCCTGGCGCTGGCCGGTTGGCGGGCTGCGGTCCTGTTCGCCTGAGCCCATCTCGGATGACGCAACGCGGAAATAGCGCCCCAAAGTCGGTTCCGGCCATGAAGACCCTCCTGGTGGCCGCCCTCCTGCTGCCCCTGCTGGCCGGCTGCCTCTCCAACGACGGCGGCGACGGGGCACCCATGGCGCCGACGACCACCACGGCGCCGGTCCCAGAGGCCTCCGCCATCACGGACATGGAGCTCCTCGCCTCTCCGCAGTTCAACGCCTCGGACTCGCCGTCGGCGACCGGCATCTGGACCGAGGACGGCCTCGTCTACGTCTCCGGCCGCGCCGGCCTGCGCATCGTCGACGTCCACGACCCGGCCAACCCCGTGGTCCTGGCGGAGGACATCCCGGACACCACGAGCCGTGACGTCGATTTGATCCACCACCCGAACGGCCACCTGTACGCCATCCTGGCGGACTCCAGCGAGTCCTACACGAAGCTCGTCGACGTCACGGACCCGACGGCGCCCCTCTTCGTCGGCCACACCGACACCTGCGTCCACACGGTCGCGGTCGTCCCCGGGACCACCGTGTCCTACAACTCCTGGTCGCTCTGCCACGCCTTCGTCCCGGGTCAACCCCTCAACGGCGACGTGGAGATCCTCGACTACGCCGACCCCGAGCACCCCGTCTCGAAGCTCTACGTCTTCCCCCCAGTGGCCATGGTCGGCCCCGCGGGTGCGCCGAAGCCGGTCTCCGCGACGTCCTGCCACGAGATGAGCTTCAACGCCGAGCTGCACCGCGCCTACTGCGCCGGCATCTCCGAGACGCAGGTCTGGGACACGACGGACCCGTTGAACCCGGTCATCATCTCCATCATCGACGACCCCCTGGTCAACATCCACCACTCCGTCTGGGATGCCCGCAACGGCACCCTGCTCATCATCGGTGACGAGTTCACCGGCGTCCTGCTGCCGACCCCCATGTGCAGCGACACGGTCGAGTACCCGACGTCGGCCCTGGCGTTCTACGACATCTCGGACCTGCGCAACCCGATGCGCGTCGGCTACTACAACATCCCGTACGACTCGTTGGCCGGCAGCCTCGAGTCGGGCGCCCCGCAATACTGCAGCACGCACCTGGGCGACGTCATCGACGGCACCGACCTCATCGTCATGGGCTGGTACTCCGCCGGCACCGTCCTGGTGGACTTCACCGAGCCCTCCGACGCCAAGACCGTGGCGACGTGGCGCGCCGACGGCGAGACCTTCGTCTGGGAGACGCGCTACATGGACGGCCACGTCTACTCGGCCGACGAGGTCCGCGGCCTCGACGTCCTGCAGTTCATCTGAGCTCGACCGACGACTCGACCAAACAGGGATTACGGGAACAACGGGCCAATTTGGCCTCGCCTGCCCAGGCATGAGGTTTCCACAAGGAAACAGCCGAAGTATGGTGGGTCCGCTCGCGGCGGACCCGCCAGCCGTTTCGAAAGGTCGCAGACCTTTCGCGCCATTCCCTTAAGAACATCCTCCAGGTCGCCGGAGGCAATGGCGAACGCGCGCATCGTCGTGACCCCTGGCGACGGCGTCGGCAAGGAGGTCACCTCGGCTGCCCTCACGGTCCTCGAGGCCGCCCAGGCCAAGCACGGCTTCCACCTCGACCTGCGCACCGTCGAGTGCGGCGCGCAATACTACTCCAAGACCGGCCACGAGTGGGAGGAAGGCGGCCTCGCCGCTTGCAAGGAGGCCGACGCGGTCCTGCTCGGCGCCGTGGGCTGGCCCGGCGTCTCGCTGCCGGACGGCAACATCGCCGGCTGGAACGTCATCTTCGGCCTGCGCCTCGGCCTCGACCTGTACGCCAACGTGCGGCCCTGCAAGCTCTACCCCGGCGTCCCCCACAAGGTCTCCGAGAAGTTCACGCAGATCTGGGACCCCGTCAACGTCGACATGATGTTCTTCCGCGAAAACACCGAGGGCTCCTACACCCCGACGCGCGGCTCGCTGGTCCGCGCCGGCATCGAGGAGGTCGCCATCGACACGCGCGTCATCACGCGCAAGGGCGCCACCCGCATCAACGAGCGCGCCTGGGAGGCCGCCGAGGCCCGCAAGGCTGCGCGCAAGGCCGCCAACAAGGAATCCAAGGTCACCTGCGTCGACAAGTCCAACGTGCGCGCCGGCTGCCGCCTCTTCCGCGCCTGCTACGACGAAGTGGGGGCGAAGCACAACGGCATCACGAAGGACTACGCCTACGTCGACGCCTTCACGCAGAGCCTGGTCCGCAACCCGGAGTGGTACGACGTCGTCGTCGCCCCCAACATGCTCGGCGACATCATCACGGACCTCGGCGCCGTCCTCCAGGGCGGCATGGGCATGGCCGCAAGCGGCAACATCGGGGACAAGCACGCCATGTTCGAGCCCGTCCACGGCAGCGCCCCCAAGCACGCCGGCAAGGACGTCATCAACCCTTACGCGGCGATCCTCACGGCGGGGATGATGCTGGAGCACGTCGGCGCCAGGAAAGCCGACAAGCGCCTCGTCGCCGGCGGGCAGGCCATCGAGGCCGCCGTCAAGGCCTGCGTCGCGCGCCAGGTCTTCACCTACGACCTCGGCGGCAAGCAAAAGTGCAGCGACGTCGGCAAGGAAGTCGCCAAGACGCTCGCCTGACGCCGCCCGACGCCGACGAGCCGCAGAGAGCGCAGAGGCCGCAGAGCGGACCGCCCCCTCTGCGGGTCTCTGCGCTCTCTGCGGCCTGCCTGCCTTGGCGCGAGGACTACCCCGCCAAGGACGCCCAGCCCCAGGCCACCAGCACCGGCAGGTAGGCGACGGGGATCCCGACGGCGCCGTGCACGAGGCCGACGCCCTGCGGCCGGAAAGCGCCGGGCCGCCCGCGCTCCATCCAGACGAAGGCGGCCATGCCGAACGCCAGGCACGCGGCGCCCGTCGTATAGACGAGCCAGCCCCAGCGCCCAGTGCCGACGAGGGCGAGCGTCGCCGCCGTCGCCGCCGTGAGCCACAGCCACGCCGCCACGAGGCGCGGCCGGCGGCCGTGCAGCCAGCGCAGCGTCGCGGCGAGTCCCGCGAGGCCGACGAGAAGCACGGTGGCGACGGCCATCGTAACCTTCTGCTCGAAGCCGAGAGGCATCGAGGCGAGGAACGCGGTCGGGCTCGCGAAGGCCAGCGTCAGGCCGCCGACCCAGAGGCCGCGCACGGGCAGGCGGTCGGCCAACGCGGGAGCCCCACGCCGCGCGGTGCGGGCCTTGACGACTGGCCGGGCGGGGGCTTTGGCCTGGGCCTTCGTCCGCGTTGCCCGCGGCGCGGTGGCCGGGGTGGTCGGGGCTTTCAGCTGGCCGCGGCCCTTGCCGGCGGGCTGGGCGACGGGCGGCGGCGCG
>JAXDQQ010000279.1:0-3552 GCA_034667805.1 Thermoplasmata archaeon
ACGCCTCGTGCAGGCGGCGTGCCTCCTCGCGGCTCAGGTCCTTGGGGTCGACGTTGCCGAGGCCGGCGGCGTCGAGGATCTTCTTCGCGGTGTCGGAGCCGACGGAGGAGAACTCCTCCTGCAGGAACGTGCTGATCTTGCGCTGCTTGGCGTCCTTGGCCATCTTCAGGATGGTGCCCAGCTCGGTGCCGTAGGGGTGCGGCTTGATCTCCATCGTCTTGGGCGGGATCTCGTCCGTGACGCGGTCGAAGACGGTCGTCTGCCCCGTCGGGTCGGTGAACGTGATGCGGGCGTGCGGGTTGACGATGGAGGTCGAGCGCAGGAACTCGAAGGCGGACTGGCGGCCGCCCTGGAACTTCGCCTTGATGATGACCGAGATGCGGGTGCCGTGGTCTCGCCCGAAGTCCTCGTCCATCGCCTCGCTGTAGATCTCGGGCTCGTTCTTCTTGGTGTTGAGGCCGAGCTCGACGCGGATGGCGGGGTGGCCCACGCCGATCTTGGAGGTGATGACGGCATGGTGGCCGGTCGTGAGCTGCGAGTAGAGGACGACGGCCGAGATGCCGATGCCCTGCTGGCCGCGGCTCTGGCGGATGGCGTGGAACCGTGAGCCATACAGCAGCCGGCCGAAGATGTTGCCGAGCTGGCGCTTGACGATGCCGGGCCCGTTGTCCTCCACGGTGACCTTCAGCTCGTCCGCGTTGGCGGTCTTCTCGACGAGGACGGTGACGTCAGGCAGGACGCCGGCCTCCTCGCAGGCGTCCAAGGCGTTGTCGGTGGCCTCCTTGATGGCCGTGATGAGGGCCTTGAGGGGCGAGTCGAAGCCGAGGATCTGCCGGTTGCGCTCGAAGAACTCGGCGACGGAGATCTCCTTCTGCCCGGCGGCCAGGGTCTCGGCGATGGGCTTGTGCGCCTTCGGCTTCGCTTCCGCCTTGCCCTCGCCCTTGACGGAGGGCTTGAGCTCGCTCTGCTTGGCCGTCATGGCGACCGCTCCCGGTGGGCCGAGCCCAGCGCCTCGAAACCGTAGCTGCGCTGGGTCGTCGAGGCCTGCATCCACGCCCTTCCAGGCCGCCTCCTGTTGAAAAGCGGTTTGCTTGGGTTCGGTGAACGTGGAAGGCGCGGCGGCTCCCGGGGTCTTGCCGCGGACCCCAGCCTCATCCGTGCCCGGCCGTCGCCTCAGACCGTGGGCGACCTGGGCAACGAGGAGCAGCGCAAGCAAAGCGACCGGCTGCTGTGGATGGCGGGCGCCCTCGTCCTCCTGGTGGTCGCCTTCGCGGCCCTCCTCGTGGCGATCCGGAGCACCTAGAGCTGGGTGAACGGCTCGCCCACCGGCCGCTCCGGGTCCTTGAGCCACGCGGCGGCCCCGTCCCACAAGGCCTGGTTGCGCGGCTTGAACCAGTCGAAGTGGCCGACGTCATCCTCCAGATGGAGCCGGCGCTGGGCGTTCGGGTACATCTGGAGCAAGGCGCGGACGCCCGCCTCGGGCGCGAAGCGGTCGCGCGCGATGGCCGTCGCGACCATCGGGGCGCGGATGCGCTCGTATCGCCGGCGGACCTCGTCGCCGTCGCGCAGCAGGTAGTCCGGGTGGCGGCCCCAGTGCGCCCACTGCCGCGCCACGCCGGTCGGCAGGTCCTGCCCGAGGCCGAACCACGGGCTCGGGAAGTAGCCCATCGGCCGGCTCAAGGCGGGGATGAGCAGGTGCCAGAGCGTGAAGATGCCGAGCTTGCCCGAGGCCGGCCAGTGGCGCCAGTAGCCGGACTGCGAGCCGACGAAGTAGGCGGCGGCGACCTCGTCGGCGGCGCTGGCGTGGCCAAGGAGCTGGCCGCCGACGGAGTGCCCGACGACGAGGAGGCGGTCGGGCTCGAGCTCGCGCAGCGCCCACTGCAGCGCGGCGTCGAGGTCGAGCTCGCCCCACTGCCGCATCGTGGCGTGGAAGCCCTTGAGGCGCTTCGGGCGTGAGCCGCCGACGCCGCGGTAGTCCAACGTGACGACGCTGAACCCTTTGGCGGCAAGGGCGCGGGCGAAGGCGTCGTAGAAACTGCGCTTCACGCCGGTGGCGCCGGCTACGACGACGGCGTCCGGCCCCTTGCCGCGGAACAGGCTGGCCTCGAGCGGGTAGCCGTCGGATGCCTTGAGGCGGAGGACGCGCGGGTCGGCGGGGGACTTGGCCGGCGGCGTCATGCGACCGGTCCCGGGATGGGGCCCGTGTAGCGCAGCGCGTAGAGGCCGGTGCCGCGTTCGCTGACCCACAGCAGGCCGTCGTGCCAGCGCGCCATGTACACGTTGGGCAGGAAGCCGTCCGGGCTGAAGTTGGGCTTCTTCCACCAGATGGGCCCCGTGAACGGGTCGTCCGCTGCCCCGTGCGGGAGGTAGTAGCCGAGGGCCCTGGGTTGGGCGGGGTCGGTCATGTCGAGGACCCAGACGCCGGCATGGTAGTGCGCGACGGCGAGGAGGCCGGTGGACTGGTCCGGCATGGCGACGTGGGGCGACAGGATGTAGCGTCCCTCGATGCTGAGGTTCCCCGGCAACTGCCACGTGCCGAGTTGGACGAGCTTCGTCGGGTCGGAGACGTCGTAGGAGCGGATGACGCCCGTCCCGTCGTCGAGGCTGCCGATCTCGGGGGCGCTCCACGCGATGACGCGGCCGTCCTTGCGCAGCTTCTCTTCTTGCATCAACCAGTGGATGGCAAGGGCGGACGATGGGGCAGGGTCGGCGTTGCGGCCGATCTCCCCCATGGCCTGCGTGGCCGCCGTCGACGCGTCGAAGGTGATGGCGCCGCCCTCCCACCAGGAGACGTAGGCGATCGTCTGCCCGGTGAGCGGGTGCTCGGCGATGGAGACGTCGTGCGGGAACGAGCGGCCGTCGTCGCCGGAGGTGTCGTGGACCAGGTTGCCTGCCTGGACCAGGATGGCATTGCCGTTGGGCAGCTCATTGAAGCGCGCGATGCCGACGCGGTTGCCCACGGGGTCAGGGTTGGTGCCGGCGAGCGGCTGGCCGACGTAGAAGAGGTAGAGTTGGCCGTCGGGAAGCACGTGGAACTCCATGTTGTGCGTGCCGAGGAGTTCGACGGGGAACACGGACGCCAGCCTGGGCGCGGCGCGGTCCTCGATGTTGACGACTTGGATGCAGATGCCGCAGTCGGCGAGGCCGTCGGGCGTCGTGAAGAAGCCGGGCTCGGGGATGGCCTGGATGTTCATGACGGCGAAGCGGCCGTCGGGCGTGACACGGACCTCCTGGATGTTGTTGCCGTCGGCGCGGTAGGTGCCCAGGACATGGATGCCCGGAGTCCCTTCCTTCGCGGCGTCGGTGATGTCCACGATGGTGAAGCCGCCGCGCTCGTCGCCGTCGAAGGCGACGAAGGCCAGCGTCCGCTCGCCGTCCTGGTGCAGCACGAAGTTCGCGAAGCCGTTCTGGCCGAGCGGCACGCCGAGGCTCGACCAAGCGACCAGGTCAAGGTTGTGCGAGCCCGTGTGCAAGGCGGCGTCGGTGTGGTCGTGGTCCATCACGATGGGCTCGCCGATGGCGGCGGCGATGGCGGCGTGGTCGATGCCGCCC
>JAXDQQ010000280.1:0-3111 GCA_034667805.1 Thermoplasmata archaeon
CGACGTCGGCAGATGCGGAGCCCCACTCTCGCAACGAGAGGGGGCTACCGTGATGACGCCGCGGGGGCCACGACGCTGCAAGTCGTCGGGGGCACTTGAATCCGCCCGCTGGCGTCACGAGGTCGAATAGCCGAACAGGGAGTCGTACTCCTTGTGGTCGCCGAGCCATTCGACACGGACCTTGACGCGGCCCGTCGTCTGGCCCAGGACGGTGTACAGCGCGCGGAACCCGTGCGGCAGGGCGATGCGCCAAAGGTTGTCGAAGCCTTTGAAACGGCGGGGAAACCGCTTCTTGGATACCTGGTCGCCCAGGAACGGATCCTGTCGAAGGAGAGGCGCTTGCTGGACCAACGACGTCCAGACTTCCGCAGCCCGCTTGCGCGCCTTGCGGTGCCGAGCCATGAAATCGTCTTGCAGGCCGACGACGACCTCGACGCTTTCCACGACGGGCATTCGGACCTACTCGAGCGGGACCGAGGGGCGGTTCCACAGCTCGTCGGATGCGAGCACCCACATGACGCCCTTCGAGCCCTCGGCGACCAAGCCGAACCGCTGCAGCTCCCGGACGGCCGCCTTCACCGTGTCCGGCCGCGTCTTTGCCGCCGGGAGCCTTCGGGCGATCTCCGCGTAGGACAGGGGGGCGTCGCCTTTGGCGGTCGCGTCCCGCAGGATGTTCTCGATGCGGTGCACGGTCGTCAAGGTCGGGCTTGGACCCTTGCTCGGCTTCGGACGCTCTAGCACGATGGCCACATGTTTGTGGTGCCCCATATTTGTTCCTTCCGGCAAGAGGGGCCTCGCGGTGCCATCTGCGCGGGCCTCGTTTGAGCACAGGGGGACTGGCGTTGGCCCATCAGGGTTGCCGCTTACGTCCTCGCCGAGCGTCCTTCGAATCCGTCGTCGGAGGGCTCGGTGTACCAGCCCGTCGTGCGCAGCCGGATCTCGTGCGAGCCCAGGGGTTGCAGCCCGTCGTCGAGGTAGACGGCGCGGTACGTCCCCGCCGCGAGCTCCTTCACCTTCAGCGTGCACGTCCCCTCGCTCGCGGCCTGCCCGATGCCGGAGTCGGAGAAGGCCTCCTGGTCCTGCAGGGCGTCGCCCTTGTAGAGGCGGCAGTTGGGCGCGAAGACGTCGGCGGAGACGTGGCTGCGCCAGAAGTCGAACGTCACGTTGCTGTAGCCCCACGGCACCTCGATCTCGGCGACGACCCATTCGTTGCCGCCGCTTTCCGGCGACGGCGGCGGCGTCGGGTTCGTGTACGAGCGGTTGATGTCGACGAGGACGCGGAACTCCGGCTCGACGGGCGCCGGCGCGACGGCCACGAGGTCCTGCGAGCCCTCCTCGGTGACTTGCAGAAGGTCGGCGTCCGTCTGCGTGGAGGGCGTGTCGCTGCACCCCGCCAGCAGGAGGACTGCCAAGGCGACGAGCGCCAGGCGCACGGAGCCGTCTTGGCCGGTGAGCGCTTGAGCCTTCAGGCGCGGTTCCCAAATGACGAACGTCGATTCTTCGTGGACCACGGCCCGATTTGTGGACGTCGCTCGAGGGCGGCGGACGGCGGCGGAAGGTGGCCCGGCGGAGGGTGGCGGTGGCTCCCATCAGGGTTGGAGGGGCACGGTGGCCCAGAGGAACCCGTCGAGGTGGTAGTTGCCTGGCACCGGCTGCGGGTGGGTGACCTCGATGGTCCAATCCCCAGGGGCCGGGTCCGCGATGTCGACCTCGTCGAAGCCGAAGTCCCCGCCGCCTTCCATGGCGACGCCGCCGTCGGGGGCCACGATGCGCACGACGGGGTAGTTGGGAAGCAGCATGTTGGCTCCGATCCCAGACGGGTACACGATGAGGATCCCCGAGATGCTGGCCGTGCCTGGCGGCAACGTGAACGGGATGCGATGCACGTACGGGTCGAGGCCGGCGGGCGGGAGGGGGTCCGCCAGGTCCTTGCCGCCCTCGAAGACGGTCAGCAGCGTGCGCGGCACCGACACGGTCATCTCGAGCACCTTGCCCGTGGCGGCGTCCAGTTGGGCGACCGCCGTCGTCGGCACCTGGTTGCCCACCCAGGCGTTCGGGTCGTAGTGCACGACGGACCAGGTGTTGCCATAGACGGTCCAGCCGATGACCTTCAGGTCCTGGTAGTCGCGGAACATGCCGCTCGACCAGTCGCGCACCGGGTATTGGCGGCCGTAGGGCAGGTAGGAGTAGGAGAATCCGGCGGCAGGGTAGTCGGCCAGGTGCTGCGTGAACTCCGGCACCGCGAGGGCGATGTCGCTGGCGTCGTCGGAATCCAGTTCCCGGCTCGCCCCGTCCGTCGCGCCCGCCCGGTCGTTGAAGCCAGCGGGCAGCGATCCCGTGTGCTGCAGAGGCTCGCGGCCGTCGGCGTGCACGCGGACCTCGACGAGCGCGCCCGCCGAGGCGAAGGTGACGACCCAGGCGCTCAGCCGCCCGTCGCCCAACGTCCCATCGTCCAGCTCGTCGTCGAGCGGGACGGCGCTGGCCTCGCGCTTGGGCTGCGCGCCCTCGACGCCATGGATCCCGATGAGCTCGCCGTCGGGGACGACCTTGAGGGCGGCATCGAGCGCGTCGGAGGCCGTCATGAGCGAGCCGTCCGACCCCGATTCGGCGACGGCCGTGCAGCCAGCCAGCCCGGCGAGGCAGAGGCTTGCGGTCACGAGGAGGCGGACGTCCATACGCGCACCTTGGCTTGCGTCGCTTAACCCTATCGGGCGCGTCGCTGAATCCCCACCCCGCCGTCACCGAACCCCTTTCCTTGGCCGGCCCAAGCCACGCGTTCCTTGCCGCCGTCGCCCTTTGCCCCAGCATGCCCCTGGACGGCGACTTGGACGACGACCTGGACGGACTCGACCGCGAGGCGTTGGCCGCCGAGGTGCGCCGGCTCCGGCACGGCATCCGCGTCCACCGCGATAGCTCCGGCCAGGACCTCTGCTGGTACCATCCGGACTTGTGGGGGCTGCTGCCCGAGCGGGTGGAACCGGCCATCGCGGTCCCGCCGTGGCCCGAGTTCCTGGCAGGCTGCGTCCGCTATCGCCACTCGCTCGACGGGACGCCGCCGACCCCGCCGCCTCGCGGGCCGCGGTCATCCTCATAGCGCCCTTCCCCTGTCCG
>JAXDQQ010000281.1:0-2705 GCA_034667805.1 Thermoplasmata archaeon
GCCTTGTCGCCGATGGTGAAGCTGGCGCCCGGCTTGGGCACGAGCTCGAAGAGGGTGAACTGCTGCTCGCCCAGGCCCATCAGGGTCGGCTCGCGCCGGCTGGGCGGCGAGTCGGGCCGACCTTGGGGCAAGTAGTCCAGGATGTAGACGTAGTCCTCCATGAGGGGGCCTCCTAGGCGGTGTAGTGCTCGTCGACGACGGCCAGGACCTTGGCCACGTCGGCGTCCGACAGGTCGTGCCGGGACTTCTGGAAGATGGCCTTGACGTCGTCCGGGTGCTGCGGCAGCAGGTCGGCCACGCGCAGGGCGAACTTCTCCTCGAGGCCGGGCATGGCGGCCACGACGGCGGCTGTCAGGGCCTTGGCCGTCTTGGCGTCGACGCGGGCGAAGCGCTTGGCGTGCTCCAGCGCGATCTTCTGCTCGTAGGTGAGCTCGGCGCGGTCCTTCTGCGCCTTCTCGAGCATGGCCTTGACCTCGGCCAGGCTGACGAGGCGGCCTTCCTCGACCGTTTCCTCAAGGATGACGTCGGCGTCGGACATGGGGACTCAGGCTCCTACTTGCTGGAGTTGATGGGGATGAGGTGCTCGGCGCGGACGACGAGCGTCTTGGGCATGTTGCCGTGCAGGACGTCGAGGACGAAGGCCTCGCCCTGCTTGCCGCGGACGACGGCCGTCAGGCCCTGGAAGCGCTTGTGCGTCATGCCGCCGTGCTGGCTCGGCTCGAGCTTGATGGCGACGGTCTGGCCGACGGCGAACTGCTGCAGCACGCGGTTGGGCGGCAGGACGCCGCGCTTGCGCGGGTCCTTGAGCAGCAGGTGGCGGGTCTTGGAGCGGAGTCCCTTGGAGCGGACGGGCATGGATGGCCTCAGGTTTCCGCAGCGCCCTGGGTAGGGCACCGCAGCGGGTGAATCTCGGGAGGGGTCCTTGCTTATGAGGGTTTCCGAGCCCCGCCACGGCCCGACCCTGGCCGCGAGCCAGGCTTGGGCTTGGCCTTGGCAGGGCCGGCCGCACCATACGCCCCCCGCAGGACACGCTCGACCTTCCTGACGATCGAGGCCGGGTCCATGACCTTGTGCGCCACGCCGTGGGCCACGGCCGTCTTGGGGAGTTGCTCGACCTCCGCGCTCTTGGGGTCCTGGATGATGGCGGTCCCGCCTGCCTGCCGGACGACCTTCATGCCGTTGACGCCGTCGCTGCCCCAGCCCGACAGCAGGACGGCCACGAGCCGAGGACCGTACTCCCGCGCCAGCGCCGCCAGGCTGGCATCCAGGTTCGGGCTTGGACGGAGGTCTTCACCGACCACCTCGATGCGCCCGGCCACCACGCCGTACGTGACGCCGGAGTCCGGGTAGTAGACGGTCCCCGGCGTGACGGGCTGGCCTGGGTTGAGGGGTTTCGCCACGAAGCCGGAATCCTTCGGCAGGACGCGGCTCCAGTCGGCGGCCGCCCCGTCCCCGCGGTGGTAGAGCAGGAACAGGCTGGAGTTGTCCGGCTGGACGAGCCGCCGCACCTGGTCGAACATGACCTCCAAGGCGCCGGCGGAGCCGGCCATGACGACAGCGGCGGTCAGCCGTTCAGCCATGGCAAGCCGACCGCGCGGTCCGTGATACGCTTGCCGCTGGGCGGGGCCTCCCGGCCAAGGCTAGTGCCCCTGCAAGCCGCGGCTCGACCGCCTGGCGGTCGCCACCGCGGCGCGCTTGGGAGCGCGGTCGCGGACCTTGGGGCGCTGGTCGTGCGGCCGCAGGTCGAGCCACATCTCGGCCGTCTTCTCGAAGCCCAGCTCTTCGTAGAGGGGCCGGCCCTCGTCGGAGGCGTGCAGGCAGGCCCGCGTGCAGCCGGCCTCGGTGGCGTGCCGGATGCAGGCGTCGACGACGGCGCGGGCCAGTCCGCGGCGGCGGGCGTGCGGCTCGGTGTAGACGGAGAGGATGTAGCCCCACATCGTGAGCGGGTGCCCGGGCCGCGGTTGCACGTCCTGGATCCAGACGGCCCCGCTGGCGAGGACCTGGCCTTCCTCTTCGACGATGAAGCCCGTCAGGGTGCCCCGCTTCATGCGGGCCAGCAGCCATTTGCCATAGGCCTTCGAGGTCGGGTCGTGCTCGGCGGGCTCGACGCGGTCCATCTCGACCCACATGGCGTCGCGGTGGCGGACCATCGTCGGCAGGTCCTTGACCGTCGCCTTGCGCAGCACCCAGGCCATCGTCGCCCGAATGGACTCACGGACTTGTAGGGCTTGCCTCGGGGCCGTTCCGCCCGCCCTTTCACCCTTGCGCGAAGTCCTTCGCGTCGAGCAGGAGGAAGTTGCTCGAGGCGCGGGCGACGAGCTTGCCCGCGGCGTCGGCGACGTCGCACTCCAGGACCATCGTCCGCCGGCCACGGCGCACGACGCGGGCCGTGGCGACGAGGCGGCCGACCTTCGTGGGCCGCAGGAACCGCATCTGCAGGTCGGTGTTCGTGCCGGCCTGGCCCTCGGCCAGCAGGCCCGTCACGGTCAGGCCCATCGCGGAGTCGGCGAGGCCCATGAGGACGCCGCCGTGCAGGACGCCGGATGGGTTGTCGAAGCGCCCGTCGACGTCTGCCTCGACGACCGCGCCGTCGGGGGACCATGACACCAGGCGGAAGCCCATGTGGGCGTCGTAGGGGATCGGCTTGCGCTTGCCGGCGACGATGGCCCTGAGCTGCTCGGCCCAGTTCACGCGCCATCCCCTGC
>JAXDQQ010000282.1:0-4918 GCA_034667805.1 Thermoplasmata archaeon
TGCCGCGCGCGGGGCTAGCGCTTGACCAGTTCGTCGCCTTCGAACGGGTCCTTGGCCTTCTTGCGCTTCTTCCTCTCGTCGCCGTTGGAATGGTTGTTGCGGCCCCAAGCCTTCTGCGCCTTGAGCCGCTCGAGGTCCTTCAGCACCGTGTTGGCGTGCGTGAAGACGTTGACCGTCTTGTACACCTCGTAGATGATGCCGTCGCCGTCGATGAGGAACGTGCAGCGCCGCACGCCGAGCGAGGACCGGCCGAGCAGCGTGGTGCGCCACGCGTCGTAGAGGTCGTGCACGCGGCCGTCCGGGTCGGCCAGGAGCGCGAAGGGAAGGTCGCAGTCGTCGGAGAACTCCTTGTGCTTCTCGACGGGGTCGAGGCTGACGCCGACGACGACGGCGCCGTGGGCGACGATCTCGGGGTAATGGTCGCGGAACCGCTTGGCCTGGATGGTGCAGCCGGGCGTGTTGTCCTTCGGGTAGAAGTACAGGACGATGGGCGAGCCGGAGAAGCTGGAGAGGCGGACGTCGCGGCCCTCGTCGTCCTTGAGGACGAAGTCCGGCGCCGCGTCACCCGGCTTGAGCATCGCACCCCAACGCCCTGCATGCGAGATAAAGATGGCCACCGACGATTGTCCAGTCTCCGCCCAAACCGAAAAACGGGCTCAGGCCAGCGGGACCTGCAGCTGCTCCTCGACGATGCCGTCGATGGGGTCCATGAGGTGGACCTGCAGGACGGGCCCCGCCGCGTGCAGCTTCTTGCGCCGCAGCCAATCAAGCAGTCGCGCCCGCGCCGCCGCCAGTCCTTCCGGATGGCCCTCGTAGTCGAGGACGGCGTAGCGCCCCGCGGGCAGCGTCTCCAGCTTGCAAACGTCGTCGCCGTCGAAGCCGAGGTGCGTCAGGACGAGGGCGTCGACCTCGTGGTCCCCCCGCGGGGAATCCAGGAACCGGATGATGCTCGGCCCGCCGACGAGCTCGTTCATGACCATGTGGCGGTAGAGCGGGCGGCGCGTCTCGTCGATGGTCTCGACAGGGCCGCGGTGCTGCACGACGGCGACCGGCCGCTCCCGCAGTTCGACGACGCGCGGCTCCTCCACGGCGCGGCCCATGGCGGGGCCGCCTTCAAACCACCGCCCGCCCCGGCCACGGATTACACGGATTGCACGGAGACGACTTGGGCTTCCGTGGTCTCCGTGCAATCCGTGGCCCGACCGTCGGCGTCGTTGGCTTTCGCCAGTCCCCCGACCCAAGGCTTTTCTCGGAGGCCGCCTGGCCGCGGCCTGTGCCCCGTGCCACCATCGAGGACGCCACGTGCCCGTCCTGCGACGGCAAGGGCCTCGAGTACACGGCGGAGCCGGTCGAGCTGCCCTTCATGGGCACCAGCCTGGAGATCATGCTGCGCTGCGACCGCTGCGGCTACCGCCACACGGACTTCGTCCTCACCGAGCACCGCGAGCCGACGCGCTACTCCTACCTGGTGAGCCGGGAGAGCGACATGTCGGTGCGCGTCGTGCGCTCCTCGAGCGGCACCGTCCGGATCCCCGAGCTCGGCGTCACCATCGAGCCGGGCGTCGCCTCGGAGGCGTTCGTCAGCAACATCGAGGGCATCCTCGTCCGCGTGGAGCGCGTGCTCGACCAGCTCATGCGCGACGCCGACGAGCAGTCCATGCGCGACCGCATCCAGGACCTGCAGGACACCTTCGGCCTCATGCGCGAGGGCAAGGCGCCGCCCGTCACGCTGGTCATCGAGGACCCGTTCGGCAACTCGGCGATCCTCGGCGAAGGTGCCGTGCACGAAGCCATCCCGGCCGACGAGGCCGAGCGCCTCAAGGTCGGCATGCTCGTCTACGACCCGGACGGCAACCCGGTGGGCTGACGGCGCGCCGCGCGTCCAATCCTCCGGCCACCAACTTTGACCCGTTCATGGGCAATGGACCCGTGCACCCGCCTCCAAGCGGGCCACGTTTAGCATCTCATCCATATTCCTAGAATTTGTTTAGGATTGGACGAAAACGTTGGACGGGGTTCTTTTCCACATGGGTTCGGCCGAAGCTCTTTATGATAACCTCCCCTAGGAAGGGCGTGGACTTCGGTCCCCTGTACTCGAACCGCACCCACCTGATGAAGGCGAGCGAGATCCGCGAGCTCCTGAAGCTCACGGAAAAGCCGTCGATCATCAGCTTCGCGGGCGGCCTGCCCAACCCCCAGACCTTCCCGGTGCACGAGGTCGAGGAGGCGACGAAGCGGGTCCTGCGCGACCACGCCAAGCAGGCCCTGCAGTACTCGACGACCGAGGGCGTGACCGTGCTGCGCGAGGCCGTGGCGGACCACTTGCGCAAGGACGGCATGGACGTCCACCCCGACGAGGTCCTCATCACCAACGGCTCGCAGCAGGGACTGGACCTGCTCGGCCGCGTCTTCATCGACCGCGGCGACACCCTGGTCGTCGGCAACCCGACCTACCTTGGCGCGCTGCAGTCGTTCAACTACTTCGGCGCCAAGTACGCCACCGCCGACTCCGACGACGACGGCGTCATCCCGGAGAAGCTCGACGACACCCTGCAGCGCCTCAAGCGGCAGGGCATCCGCCCCAAGTTCCTCTACCTGGTGCCGACGTTCGCCAACCCGACGGGCACCAGCATCCCGGCCGGCCGGCGCAAGAAGATCCTCGAGCTGGCGCACCAGCACGACATGATGATCGTCGAGGACGACCCGTACGGCAAGCTGCGCTTCGAGGGCGAGGAGATCCCCTCCATCCACTCCATGGACAAGGGCGAGGGCCGCGTCATCTACCTCGGCACCTTCAGCAAGATCCTCGTGCCCGGCTTCCGCCTCGCGTGGGCCGTCGCGCCGCACGACGTGACGCGCAAGATGGTCATCTCGAAGCAGTCGGTCGACCTCTGCACGAACGCCTTCACGCAGTACATCGCGGCCGACCTCCTCGCCGGCGGCCTCATCGACCGCCACCTGCCCGAGATCATCAGCCTCTACCGCAAGAAGCGCGACCTGATGCTCAAGGCGATGGACCGCCACTTCCCCAAGGAGGGCACGCACTGGACGAAGACCCAGGGCGGCCTCTTCACGTGGGCCACGATGGCGCCGCACGTCAACACCATCGAGATGCTCAAGGACGCCATCGCCAAGGACGTCGCCTTCGTCCCGGGCAAGTCGTTCTACCCTGACCCGAAGGAGGGCTTCAACACGATGCGCCTCAACTTCAGCCACCCGAGCGACGACAAGATCTCCATCGGCGTCGAGCGGCTGGGCAACGTCATGACGCAGTGGACGGCGAAGAAGCCGGTCACCGCCCGCTAGCGCGACTCCTGCTAGGCGGGCGCCACCGTCGACAGGACGGGCTGCGCCCCGCGGTCCGACGTCAGCACCACGAGCAGGCTCGTCACCATCTGGGCCTTCTCCGTGGGCGACATCTTGATCTGCCCGTTCTTCGACAGGTCGTTGAGCACCGTCTCGACGATGCCGACGGCGCCGGTGGCGATGCGTTGGCGGGCCGCGATGATGGCGGCGGCCTGCTGGCGCTGCAGCATGGCTCCGGCAATCTCCGGGCTGTAGGCCAGGTGCGTCAGGCGCGTCTCGACGACCTGGATGCCGGCGACGTTGAGGCGGCTCTGCAGTTCCGCGTTGAGGGTCTTGGACACCTGGTCGGCGCTGCCGCGCAGCGTGGCGGACTTGGGGTCGGCGCCGACGTCGTACGGGTACTCGTTGGCGATGTGGCGGACGGCGGTCTCGGCCTGCACCTGGATGAACTGCCCGTAGCTCTCGACGTCGAAGGTCGCGCGGGCGGTGTCGGCCACGCGCCACACCACGACGGCGGCGATCTCGATGGGGTTGCCGTCCGCGTCGTTGACCTTCAGCGTGGGCGTGTTGAAGTTCTGCACGCGCAGGCTGAGCTTGCGCTTGGCCGTGAACGGGTTGGTCCAGTACCAGCCGTCCTTGTGCACCGTGCCGCGGTAGCGCCCGAGGAAGACCAGGACCTCGGCCTGGTTGGGCTGGATGACGAAGAGGCCACCGATGGAGAGGAACGCGGCGATGCCGAGGATGACGCCGAGGGCGATGAGGCCGGGCATGAACACCGCCCCGACGAAGATGCACACGAAGGCGCCCGCCGCAAAGAGCAGGATGAGGAGCAGCCCGACGATGCCCGGGAGGGCGAAGGCTTGCCGTTCAGGGGTGGTGCCGGTGGCGGACGTGACCATGCGACCCACGCAGCAAGGGGGTCCGTGAAGAACCTGCGCCTGGCTAGGCCTTGTTCGGCTCCCACAGGGTCTCGGCGACGCCGAGGTCGTGCGCCGCCGACCGCGACCAGACGAAGAGGGCGTCCGACAGCCGGTTGAGGTAGCGCACCTCGACGTCGCCGCATCCGCCCTCGCGGCGCAGCCGGACGGCGATGCGCTCGGCGCGGCGGCAGACGGTGCGAGCGATGTGCAGGAGGCCGTTGAGGCGCGTTCCGCCGGGGAGCACGAAGGAGCGCAGCGCTGGCAGCTTGGCGGTCCGCGCGTCCATCTCGGACTCGAGCCAGGCGATGTCGGCGTCCGTCGTGCGCGGCTGCTTGGCGCCGATATCCTTGGGCAGCGTCGAGAGGACGGAGCCTAGGTTGAACAGCTGGTGCTGGACGCGCAGGAGCGCGGCCGCGAGGGCGTCGGCCTTGCCTTGCGAGTCGAGGGCCGCCGCGCGGGCGAGCCCCACGAACGCGTTGAGCTCGTCGACGGTGCCGTACGCCTCGATGCGCAGGTCGTCCTTCGGGATGCGCTGGCCGCCGACGAGGGAGGTCTCGCCCTTGTCGCCGGTCTTGGTGTAGATGCGCGACATCCCAAGGCGCGGCTCGTTGAAGGGCATCTCCGACACGCGGGGCGAGTCGCCGGGCCGGTCTTGAGCCTGCCCCCGCCCGCCGATCCACAGGTGACGCCGA
>JAXDQQ010000283.1:0-3877 GCA_034667805.1 Thermoplasmata archaeon
GCGCATTAGGGAAAACCGGAGATTTGCATCCCGTCGTCCCGAGAACAGGTCGTCCTCGAAAGCACGAAGGGACACCGAACGGACGACGGCAGCGATGAGGAAGGCCGCCCTGGCACGGGCCCTGGCCGGGAGCAGTCGGACGTTAGAGAAGGAATCAGGCTGGGAGCAGGTGCCAGTCAGCGGGCGGGATGGGCCGTCCGAACTCCGCCGCCGTCCTGAGCCAGAGGCCAATGGCGACCTGGGCTTCCTTAGCGGCCTCCTCGGGAGTATCCCCATGCGCCATGCAGCCCTCCAGGTCGGGGACCGTCACGACGAACGCGTCGTCGTCCGGACTCCATTCGATGACCATGGGAAAGTGGCTCGGCGGGGGTACTCGGGTCATTAGCGTAACCTCATCTGTCGTTCTCGAAGAACCTTGCGGACTTGGCGGACCTGGTAAGGCTTGCACCGCGATCCAATTCCTGCAGATTGAGGGGACGTTCCATGCCATCCAACAGGAACAAATGATGGCTGCCCTCGACGCGCTCGTGGAACCCGAGGCGCACCAAGTACGCCCTCATCCGGGAGAAGCGCAAATTGGCGTCGCGCTTTCCGGAGAAGAGATCCTCCTCGAAGGAGCGCAGGGACACGGGCGGATGACGACGGCGCGGCCGTAGGCCATCGTCGAACAAGCCGGGGCCCGTTCGCTAGCAAAACGGGTCAACAGGAGACTGCGTGGGCCCACGGCACCAGCTGCAGCGCCTCGGCGACCCCGCCCTCCGTGCCCGCCACAGCGCCCCACGCCCGGAGAAGGATCAGGCCTGCGAACCCGAGAAGGACCAGCGCCAGGGCGAGCCCGAAGCCGGGGGCGTCGTCGCCGAGCTCCTGGATGCCCATGGCGAGTGCGATCGCGAAGAGCGGCAGCCACGCCAGCGGCGGCGCGAGCAGGACGAGGAGCAGGAGCCAGAGGCTGCGGGCCAGGATGGCTGGCATCGGCGAGACGACACGGACCTGGAGACGCCCTGGCGCACGGGCAACACGGAACCGGCCCACGGCGAACGCAAGCCCTCCGAGGCCCAGGAACAGGACCGCACCCGCGCCGCCCAGCCAGACGACGGGGTCCGGAAGGAGCAGCAGGGTCGGGCCAGGCTGGACCAGGTTGGAGAGGCTGAGCCTGCCCAGGCCCATCTCGCCCATGCACGCAGGCACGAGCGCGAGGTCGCCGTCGACGATCCAGCGCAGGGCGATGGCGAGAACAGGAAGGAACGCGACCTGGACGAACGCCAGGGCCAGGTGCTGCGGCGCCGCATAGATGTGGCCGCGCAGGAGAAGGAACGCCGCCAGCGGCACGACCCAGAGGGCCGCCCACGGATCGAAGAAAGTCGCGACGGCCAAGGCAAGGCCCGTCAGCCAATGCAGCAACGGGAGGGGAGACGTGCTGAAGGCCAGCGCCCAAGCCAGGCCGGCAAGCGCCAGAGAGGCGGGGATGGCGAGCCGCGCCTGCAGGAGGAACGCCGGGTCGGCGGCCACCAACGCCGCGGCCAGGAGGCCAGCCAACCCGGAGTGGGTCAGGCGCCGCCCCGCCATCGCGACGCCGGCGACGGCGGTGCCGGCCGCGACGGCCGACACGGCCCGGCCGACCCCGATGCCGAGGTTGGCGATGCCCGCGGCGGAGGCGGCGGCCTGCTCCTCGGCAGGCGTTGTCGGCTGGCCGGTCCCGATGGCGAGGGCCACGACGGCGACCACGGCGCCCAGGAGCACTGCGGTGAGGACGAAGCCGAAGCTCGGCCGGCCGGGGTCGACGCGCTCCTGCGCGATGGGGCTGGCGGCCGGCGGGGGCCGGAGCAGTCCGGCGGCGGGGCTCGAGGCCTCCAGGTCAAGGGACACGTCGCGCGCCACGCGGTCTGGCCGAGGCGAGCCTCCGCCTTGAACGATTGCATTTCCGGTGCAGCCGGTGGAGGCGCCGGAGGAAAAATTGCGCGCCCTTGCCGTCATCCATCTGGCCGGCGGCGGACCAATGCCTTGATGGCGGGCGGTTTCCCCGGGCTATTAAGAGCCACGGAATTTCGCCGCAAAGCTTAAGTGTTTATCCCATTCACTCAATGTCGAACAAAACCGAAACTGCCTTTTAAGGCAGAATCGGCCGGAGACCTGTTTTATGGCCGACAAGAAGAAGGAAGCCCAAAAGGTCGAGGAGATCACCACCTGCCCGGAGTGCGGCTCGAACCACATCCAGTCGGACTACGAGCGCGGTGAGATGGTCTGCGAGACCTGCGGCCTGGTCCTCGACGACGCCTTCATCGACCAGGGCCCCGAATGGCGCGCCTTCGACTCCGAGCAGCGCGAGAAGCGCGCCCGTGTCGGCGCCCCGATGACGTACACGATCCACGACAAGGGTCTGTCCACGATGATCGGCTGGAAGAACAAGGACTCCTACGGCAAGTCGATCCCGACGCGCAACCGCGCCCAGCTCTACCGCCTCAGGAAATGGCAGCGCCGCATTCGTGTCAGCAACGCCACGGAGCGCAACCTCGCCTTCGCCCTGAGCGAGCTGGACCGCATGGCATCCGGCATGGGCCTGCCGCGCAACGTGCGCGAGACGGCCGCCATGGTCTACCGGCGCGCGGTGACGAAGAACCTCATCCGCGGCCGCAGCATCGAAGGCGTCGCCGCCGCAGCCCTGTACGCCGCCTGCCGCCAATGCGACGTCCCGCGCACGCTCGATGAGATCGCCGACGCCAGCCGCGTCTCCCGCAAGGAGATCGGCCGCACGTACCGCTTCATCGCCCGCGAACTGAAGCTCAAGCTGATGCCGACGGCACCGCAGGACTACATCCCGCGCTTCTGCAGCGAGCTGAAGCTGTCGGGCGACGTCCAGGCCAAGACGGTGGACATCCTGAAGCAGGCCGCCGACCGCGAGCTCACCTCCGGCCGCGGCCCGACGGGTGTCGCCGCCGCCGCCATCTACATCGCGAGCATCCTGAGCGGCGAGCGCCGCACGCAGCGCGAGGTTGCGGAAGTCGCCGGCGTGACCGAGGTCACCATCCGCAACCGCTACAAGGAACTCGCCGAGCGCCTCGACATCGACATCGTCCTCTAGGGCGCGAGCCGCCGGGGCGATGCCCTGGCGACGCAAGCGAAAAACGACCCCCCCTTTCCCCCGGCCAACCGCCAGGCAACCGACTCCCATGACATCCACCACCGAGAAGAAGAAGCAGGACCGCAAGGTCGAAGAGATCACCACGTGCCCGGAATGCGGCTCGAACCACATCCAGACCGACCACGGTCGGGGAGAGATGGTGTGCGAGACGTGCGGCCTCGTCCTCGACGACGCCTTCATCGACCAGGGCCCCGAGTGGCGCGCCTTCGACTCCGAGCAGCGCGAGAAGCGCGCCCGCACGGGAGCGCCCATGACGATGCTCATCCACGACAAGGGCCTGTCGACGATGATCGGCTGGAAGAACAAGGACTCCTACGGCAAGTCGATCCCGACGCGCAACCGCGCCCAACTGTACCGCCTCAGGAAATGGCAGCGCCGCATCCGCGTCTCGAACGCGACAGAGCGCAACCTGGCCTTCGCCCTGAGCGAACTGGACCGCATGGCCTCCGGCATGGGCCTTCCCCGCAACGTGCGCGAGACGGCCGCCATGGTCTACCGGCGCGCGGTGACGAAGAACCTCATCCGCGGCCGCAGCATCGAAGGCGTTGCCGCCGCAGCCCTATACGCCGCCTGCCGCCAATGCGACGTGCCGCGCACACTGGATGAGATCGCTGACGCCAGCCGCGTCTCCCGCAAGGAGATCGGCCGCACGTACCGCTTCATCGCCCGCGAACTGAAGCTCAAGCTGATGCCGACGGCACCCCAGGACTACATCCCGCGCTTCTGCAGCGAGCTGAA
>JAXDQQ010000284.1:0-4152 GCA_034667805.1 Thermoplasmata archaeon
ATCGGCTTGCCGGCGATCTGGCGGCTGACGAAGAGGAAGAACAGGGCCACCATGATGCAGAGCGCCATCAGGATGAGGCCCGAGGTGCCGCCGCCGAGGAAGAAGAATGCCAGGATGGAACCGCCGATGAGGCCAAGCGCCAGGGTGATCTCGAAGACGCGGAAGAAACGGCCCTTGCGGATCGCCTTGTCGTTGATCTCCTGGAACGCGGCGCGGCCCTTGCCGCCCTCGTGGACCTCGATGACCGGCAGGTTCTGGTCCTTCGGGTTGGGATAGACCAGGACGTCGTCGAGGTGGGCCGGCGGCAGGATCTGCGCCATGGCCTTGGCGATCATCGACTTGCCCGTGCCGGGGTCGCCGAGCAGCAGGAGGTGGCGGCGTTGGCGGGCGGCCTTCTTGGCGACCTCGACGGCGTCCTCCTGGCCGATGACCTCGTCGATGAGGAGCTCCGGCAACGGCAGGTCCGCCGTCGTGGCGAGCCCTTCGCCCTGGATCCAGGCGTGCGGGTCGCTGGCCGAGAGGGTGTGGCCGTTGGCGGTGGGCTTGGAGGCTCCGCTCTTGGACGGGCTCTTGGGGCGCTTCGTGGCGTTCATGGGATTCGGATCTCGCGTTCGTTGCGCTACTTGCGCTTGTCCTTGGCGGCGCTGAAGGTGAGGGTGCGCTTCTTGGCGGCCAGGAGGTAGGTCACCATGGCCAGGGCCGTCGCGCCGACGGTGGCGCCCACCATCATGGAGTAGGGGCTGGCCGTCGACAGGGCGGCCGGGACGGGCGGCGGGGGGAGGCCCAGGAACGGCGCGGTGATGGGGCAGGGGAGCCCGGACGCGCCGCCGACCAGGGCGCCGAACTGGATGACGCCATGGTCGCCGTAGGCGAAGTAGATGCGCTCCTCGCCGGTGTCGGGGTCGCGCCAGAACTGCATGCCGTCCTGCAGGTCGTCGAAGACGCCGGTGCGGTCGCCGATGAGCTCCTCGTTGAACGGGTGGCGGGCGACGCCGGTCTGCAGGTCGTACGCGTCCATCGCGCCGTTGCCGCACTCGGAGAACGTCGTGACGATCTTGCGGTACTCGATGGGTTGGCTGGGGTCGAGGCCGAGCGCGGAGGGGTTGGGCTGCGGGGGCTCGGCCTGCGTGTCGACGCGTTCCATGTAGGTGAGGAACAGCGCGTTGCGTTCCTCCGTGAGCGCCATGGCCGTCACGCGCGCCTCGCGGACCTTGTGGTTGCCCATGATGGTGTGCAGCTGCGAGCCGGCGTTCTGCCGCGCGGTCCAGTGCAGCCCGTACCAGCCGAAGGCGACCTGCGCGTCGACGTTGGCCTCGTCCATGACGGCGACGCTGGCGATGGCCATGTAGCCGTCGGGGCGCGAGGCCATGCGGGGCTGGCCGCCGGACAGCCCGGTGTCCTCCATGAGCTCCGTCTTGCCGGTCATGGGGTCGATGGACCAGACGTCGACGTCGCCGATGTGGGCACGGCTACGGCCGGTGTACCCGGCGTCGGCGACGCAGGCCACGTAGGCCTTGCCGTTGAAGGAAACCGGGTTGGAGGCGGCCATGCAGGGCCCGATGAGCTGGTCGTCCGCCAGCCTCGTCCAGTTGTCCTTGGAGGAGGTGTCGGTCCACGCCGCGTCGATCCACGAGGACTTGCCGGTGCTGGAGTTCTGCCAGTCGAGGGCCTTCTCGAACCACACCGCCATGACGCGGTCGTCGGCCGAGTTGTTGGTGCCGTAGGATTCGCCGTTGGTGTAGTTGCCGACGTCTTGCTGGTCAGCCGGTGCCGTGGCGTTGCCGGTCTCGTTGCCAGTGGCGTTGTCGAGGGGGACGATGCGCGGCGCCGGGACGAAGACGATGTTGGCGTCCGAGATGGTGTTGCCGTCGGCGCGGTTGGAGAACGTCTTCGAGGGCTGGTACGTCGCGATGGTGTAGCGGCCGTCCTGCTCCTTGTAGAGCTTGATGACGTAGTTGAAGCGGCCCTCGCCGAGGCGCTTCGACCACAGGGCGGAGATGTACAGGTTGCCGTCGTGGTCCATCGTGCCGGCAGGCTGCTCGCCGAAGCCGTCGGTTCCCCACGGGTTGTCGTGCCAGCTGCGGCCGTGGTCCTGGCTGGTGAACGTGGTGTGCGACAGGCCGGTGATCGACGTCAGGCCCTCGGGGCTCGGGTCGCGGCTGCGCGGCGTCGGGCCCTCGGTGGATCCGCCGCCGTGCAGCGAGAAGAACGCCATCGAGTTGGGGTCGTCGGCGTTGACCGCGATCTGCGGCGAGCCAAGGAGGTCGGCGTCGTCGGCGATGCGGTACGGGCACGACACCCGGATCGTCATCGTGTTCGTGCCGTCGGTGACCGTCGTGCCGCCGTCGAGGCTCGGGCACCAGAACGTGACCGGGCACGGCTTGGGCGTGCCGTTGGCGCATGGGTCGGGCGCGGCGTCGCTGCCGACGAGCAGGCCCTCCGGCGCAAGCTTGCCGTCCTGCATGAGGATCTTCCAAGGCGTGCCGCCGGCGCTGAACGAGAGGCCGCCGCTGGCTTCCCACGGCAGGCCGGGCAGGACGCCATCAGGGTCGCGCAGCTGCGCGGGCACGGACGAGACTGCCGATGGCACCGAGGTCCCTGCAGCAGCGTCGGCCGAGGAGACCTGGGCGTGCGGCTGGGAGGCGATGGGAAGTCCATGCGCCGAGAGCGGCTGGGCGAAGGCGGCGCCCAGCAGAAGGGCAGCAAGGCTCACCCTGAGTGCAACGCGAAGCGGCTCGATGCGACCGGACCCCAAGATGAATCACCAGTTCGGGTTTGAGGGATCATGTTTCCGGCAACCGGCCCACCCTGGAGCCCCAGGAAATGCCGGAATCGGTCCATCGCGCCCAGGGATAATAAGGCGGCCCGCGCCATCATGCTTTTGTAGAAACGCGGACATTGATTGGTCGATGGCAACCCCCAAGGACCCCCGGGCGCCCGACCCGTGGGCGAACTTCCCCGGCGGCAACCCGTTCGGCCCCAACGGCCCGTTCGGCGCCGGCGGCCCCTTCGCCGGCGGCGGCGACCCCTTCCAGAACCTCGACGCGTGGCTGCGCAGCATGGGCGTCGATCCGGCCGACTTCCGCAAGATGGCCGACGAGATGCAGCGCAACCTGGGCGAGGCCCTCAAGTCGATGGGCCAGGACCCCACCAAGAGCTTCGTCTCCGGCTTCTCCGTCAAGGTCGGGCCCGACGGCAAGCCGACGTTCAACACGTTCGGAAACAAGCCGCAGGTCAAGCCGAACCCTGCAGGCGCGACCAAGGGGATCCCGCAGGTCATCGCCGATGAGCGCGAGCCCCTGACCGACGTCATCGAGGACGCCAAGCAGGTGGCCATCACGATGGAGCTCCCGGGCGTCGAGAAGAAGGACATCAACGTCCACCTCACCGACGACGAGCTGGAGATCTCCGTCGACAACGAGGTGCGCAAGTACCACAAGCGCGTCCGCCTGCCGGCCAAGGTCGACCCCAAGACGACGAAGGCGACCTACACCAACGGCATCCTCGACGTCACCGTGCAGAAGCGCTCCGCCGGCAAGTCCGGCATGAAGATCTCCGTCGAGTAGGCCGGCGGGCCCCGCCGACTGGCCGAAGCCGCGCATCGCCCTAGGGCACGATGCGAAGGCGACCCCGGGTTTGCCCGCCAGCGGTTATGGCGGCAACGACGGATTGGCTGATGCATGCCGGACGCCGCCGCCCCGAGGCAAGGACCCAAGCCGCTTGCCCTCGCCGCGATCCTCACGCTGTGCGCCGGAGCCCTCACCGGCCTCGCGCTGGCCCGCCCCACTCCCATGACCGCGGCCAACGCGATCCTGTTCTGGGCCTGGGCGGCGACGGCGCTGCGCTTCGCGTTCCTGCGGACGGACCACCGGGTCTGCGCGGCCTGCGGCGCGATCGACCCGCTGCACCTTCCCGACGGTTCCTGTGCGGCGTGCGCCGCCCCGGTCAACCGAAGCTTCCCCGGCCTCGTGCCCACGCCGAAGCCGAGGGACGAACGCAAGCCGACGTCGTGGTAATGGACTCGCGTCCGGGTTGCGGCACCGGCTTCGTGAGGCTCTGGCGAAGCGGCGCCGTTCCTGTTTCTTGACCGGTCTTCGTCTTCCTACGACGACGCCCTCGGTTGCGGGCACCTCATGCTAGAGAAGCGGGGGG
>JAXDQQ010000285.1:0-6333 GCA_034667805.1 Thermoplasmata archaeon
TCATGACGTCGGTCGCCAAGAGGCGCACCACCTCGCGCTCGGCGCGCGCCCGGTCGATGCCGGCCAGGCCCATCGCCTCGACGAGGGCGGCGTGCGGGACGGCCCCGACGAGGCGGGTCATCCAAAGCGTGACGGCCTCGGCGCGCGCGGAGAGGTTGACGATGCCGGCGACCTGCGCCGCGGCGGCGTCCGCCGGCGAGTCGTGCCGCGCCTCCGCCCGGTGCGGCTTGAAGGCCTGCACGGCCGCGAGGCCGCCCGCCGTGGCGGCGCGGTGGTGCGCGACGGCGGCCTGGGCGGCGCGGGCGTCCTCGCCTTGCCAGAGGGGCTTGCGGGCGGCGCGGTCGTAGGGCGTGCCGCAACCGGGACAACTCACGGTGGCGTGGCGCAGCTCGACGGCCCACGGTTTGCGGCAGGCGCTGCAGACGACGACGGCGTAGCCGGTCGGGGAAGTCGGGCCGGAGCCCGTCACGCCCAGGCCTCGCCGGGCGTGTCGAAGGTCTCGACGGTCACGCCGACGGAGGGGATGGAGAAGGCCTGGCGCTCCTCGCAGGGGGAGCAGCGCACGAGGCCGGGGTTGCGGATGGCATCGAACGTGCGCGCGCAGGAGATGCATGCGACATGGAGGGCCGTCATCGCTGCAGGACTCCCGTCCTCATCATACATACCCATTATGGGGGAACGCTGAAACTATTGCAGGGACAGGCCTCGGCGCCACCGATGGTCGCCCCTGGGGAAGTGGTCGGGAGACCCCCACATGTGCCCTTCACGGCACGGGAACAACGACTCGTGGACCGACTCCGGCGACCAGAACAGGTCCAACGGTGGCTCAGCCAGATGCCCTACAACTGGGAGTCGCGCGGGCCGACGGCGCGCACCTTCCGCGGCGTGGTCCGGTCGGGGACGGCGCACTGCCTGGAGGCGGCGCTGGCCTCGGCGTGCATCCTCGAGCAGCACGGCATGCCGCCCTTGCTCCTCGACATCGAGTCCACGGACCGACTCGACCACGTGCTGCACGTGTTCCAACGTGGAGGACTTTGGGGCGCGGTGGGACGCTCGCGTTGTCCTGGCCTGCATGGGCGCAAGGCTGCGTTCCGGTCGCTCGAGTCCTTGGTCAAGTCCTACATGGCGCCCTACATCGACCAGACCGGCCGCGTCGAGGGGTACGGCCTGCTCGACCTGCGCGACCTTCCCACCGGGCAATGGCGGCTCTCCCGCGGCAACGTCTTCCACGTCGAGGACGCCCTCAACGCCAACCGCCACACGCCGCTGCCGACGCCGGAGCCGGAGTTCCGCAAGTGGAAGGCGCGCTTCGACGCATGGTGGATCGCCAACGGCAAGCCGGCCCACGAATGGCCTTTGCACTACCCGGCCAAGGACCGCGCGCTTTGGATGGCTTGACGCTTCTCGCCCGGTGGGCACATCTGTCCTAGGACGCCCAAGTCGGTTGCTTCAAGGCTTGGAGTCGGATGACGGACCGTGCGCCTGCCGCTCCTCGCCGCGTCGATGTTTCTCGTGCTGGCTGGCTGTTCCGCGTCGCCCCCGGTGCCCGCCGCGGACGAGATGCAGTGGGCGCCCATGACCGTGGCCATGACGAGCCTCCAGCCGCCGGAGCTCCTGGGCACCTACCACCTCGCCTGGCGCGAGGGCCGCTTCGGCATGATGACGGAAGGCGTCGCCGGCCTGCCGGTGCACGCGATCGTCGAAGGCCCCGTGGTCTCGACGAGCACGCTGGGCCAGGCGTGGGTGCGCTGGCCGCTCGCCGAGTTCCAGGCGACCCATCCCTTGGCCATCCGCTACACGCTGTGGGACCTTCCCCGGCTTCTGGATTCGGCCTCGGACGCCGCGGAGTCGGGCGACGCCATCACGGCGAGCGTCGACCTCGACGGCCACGATGGTCCGGAGACCAAGATCGAGCTGCGCAAGGAGGGCGGCCGCATCGTCGCGGCGCAGGTCGAGACCCCGCTGGACGCGGAGTCGCCGTTCACCTTCACCCGCGAGGACCCGCACCCGTTCCCGATGGTCGCCGAGCCGTCGCTCGAGCAGGCCCCTGTGCTGGAGGGCGACAAGCAGGCCATCGCGGGCCACAACGTGATCCTCGGCTGGATCCGCGACTCCCAAGGCCTCCTGGGCTCCTACCCCGAGGACGTCAACCCGGACACGCTGCTTCTGCAGTCGTTCAACCAGGACTGGCCGGTGAGCCCCTACGACGGCAAGCCGATGGCCGACACCGACCAGGAAGGCCACTTCCTCTGGGCCCGCTGCACGCCCGACGACGCGACGTTCACCGGCCTCGGCTGGGACGGCGCCATCCTCGAGGAGTCGTTCGGCAAGGGCTGCTTCAAGGAACGCGGCGGCGGCGAGGCCGGCGGCCCGGCCGGCCTGCCCCCCCTCCTGGTCTAAGCGACCGCGCCCTCGGACCGCGAGCCGAGGAAGCCGGGCCTTTTATCGGGGACTTGGGTGGAGCGCCCGATGAGCGCGACCCAGGCGGCCCAAGACGTGCGGCCGTTCGATTCCGTGGCGGACATCCTCGCCGGCCGGAGGACGGGCCAGCCGGTCCGCCTGCGCGGCTGGGTGCACCGCTCGCGCAGCGCCGGCAAGATGGCCTTCATCGTGCTGCGCGATGGCTCCGGCGTCATCCAGTGCACCGTCAAGGCCGGCGTCGCCGACGAGGCCAGCCTGGCGGCCGCCAAGGACGCCGCCGTGGAATCGTCCGTCGAGTCGCTGGAGGGCACCGCCGTCGCCGACGAGCGCGCGCCCGGCGGCTTCGAGGTCAAGGCCACGGCGTTCCGCCTGCACCAGCGCGCCGAGCCGTTCCCGCTGCGCGGCGAGCAGGGCACCGAGTTCGAGCTCGACAAGCGCCACCTCTGGCTGCGCAGCACCGAGCTGTCGGCCATCCTGCGCATCAAGCACCGCCTCTACAAGGCCGTGCACGACTTCTACGACTCGCAGGGCTTCGCGCAGGTGGACCCGTCGGTCATCACGACCAACGCCTGCGAGGGCGGCTCGACGCTCTTCACGTTCGAGTACTTCGGGCAGACGGCGTACCTGTCGCAGTCGGCGCAGATGTATCTCGAGGGCTGCATCTTCGGCATGCCCAAGGTGTACTGCATCACGCCGAGCTTCCGCGCGGAAAAATCGCGCACCTCGAAGCACCTCACCGAGTTCCACCACCTCGAGGCCGAGGTCGCGTGGGCCGACTCCGAGGCCAACCGCAAGCACCAGGAGACGCTCGTGACGTCGCTGGCCCACACCATCGGCAAGGAATGCGCCGCGGACCTCAAGCTCCTGGGCCAGGACCCCGAGCGGCTGCTGAAGGTGCAGGCGCCGTTCGAGCGCCTCGACTACTCCGACGCCGTCAAGGAACTGGTCCGGCAGGGTTTCCACATCAACCACGGCGACGACTTCGGCGTGCCGCACGAGAAGGCGCTGACCGAGGGCCGGACCAGCCCCATCTTCGTCAGCGACTGGCCCGCCAACATCAAGGCGTTCTACATGGCCGAGAAGCCCGGCACCGACCGCGTGTTCTGCAGCGACATGCTCGCCCCCGACGGCTACGGCGAGATCATCGGCGGCAGCCAGCGCAGCGAAGACATCGAGAGCATGAAGCGCCGCCTCCTCGCGCAGTGGCACGCCATGGGCGAGTCGGCCGACCACGACGACCGCAAGCAGTTCCAGCATGAGCGCAAGGCGATCGAAGAGCGCCTTGTGAAGGCACCCGGCGGTGCCGTCGCGCCGGAGGCCATCGACGCCGAGTACCTGCGCCCGTACGAGTGGTACTTCGACCTGCGGCGCTACGGCTCCGTTCCGCACGCCGGCTTCGGCCTCGGCATCGAGCGCCTGCTGCGCTGGTTCACCGGGCAGGAGCACATCCGCGACATGCTGCCCTACCCGCGCACGCCGAGCCGGGCGTACCCCTGAAGGGACCGCGGCGACGAATGGTTGGCGGCAGCGCGACTTCCGGGCCGTGACCGCCCCCAGCCACGACTCCACAGTGGTCACAAACCGGCCGCTCGGCCAAGGGTTCATATGAGCAGACCACGCCAGAGGGGAGGGCCCCCATGACCGGAAACGCCATCGTCGCCGTGGCCAGCTTGCTGGCCCTTGCGTTCTCGGGTTGCATGGACGATAGCACGGAAGCTTCCAGCGACCCGTGCCTCTCCTCCTCCCAGGATGCGGCCGGCCCGGGTGGAGGACTCGATTGCATTCCCTGCGTGACCGACTCAAGCTCCTCGAACGCTGCGGGCCCGGGCGGAGCAACGGACTGTGACCCGTGCGATGCTGGCTCCACCACCCAGGATGCTGCTGGCCCTGGAAGCGGGATCGACTGCATTCCCTGCGTCACGGACTCGACGACGCAGGACGCCGCCGGCCCCGGCGGCGGCACCGATTGCGATCCGTGCCTCGACATCACCACGGGACAGGACGCCTCCATGCCGCCAAGCGGCACCGATTGCGGTCCCTGCATCGACGACACGGGCGGACAAGACGCATCCATGCCACCCAGCGGCACCGATTGCGACCCCTGCATCGACGACGCAGGCGGACAAGACGCCTCGATGCCACCTAGCGGAACCGATTGCGATCCCTGCATCGACGACGACGCCAGCGGACAAGACGCCTCCATGCCCCCCAGCGGGACGGATTGCGGCTGCACCACCGACGCGAGCCAGGGCAACGCCGCTGGCCCGGGCAACGGGACCGCTTGCTTGCCGTGCCTGGCCGACCCGATGCTGGACTGCCTTCTCGGGATGCTCGTCGGCGCCTCACCGGTCTGGTTCGTGCGCGTCGACCCCGCCTCGGGGGCCGTGCAGAACATCGGACCGATGAACGCCAACGTCCAAGGCACGGAGACGGGCCACAACGCCGTGGACCTGGTGGGCCACCGCTACTTCGTGCTGGTCGAAGGCAGCAGCATCCCAGACAGCTTCCTGAGCATCGACATCAACACGGGAACGGTGCTTGTGGACGTGCCCCTGGTCTACTCCGACTTCTCCAACTGGCACTTCGACGCCACCAACGGGAACCTCGTCGGCATGTCGGTGGACTCGGGCAACGTCAACCGGTTCGCGCGGCTCAACCCCGGCACGGGGACGTTCACGACCTCGAGCTTCGTGGTCCCCGGCATGGACCACGGCCATCAGGACGACTATGCGTTCGACGCGCAGAACCAGCGCTACTACGTCTTTGGCTCTGGCTTCAGCCTGCCCGACACGCTGTTCACCTTGGATGCCACCAACGGCGCCGTCCTGGGGAGCGTGCCCTGGCCGGCCGGGTTCGGGCACCCGCACTTCGACGATGCGAGCGGGACGCTTGTGGGCCTGCACTGGGACGGCACGAGCATGCACCTCGCCCGCTGGGACCCCGGTACATCGGCATACACGGTGGGCGTCGTGATCCCGGGGCCCCTGCTGATCAACACCGGGCTGAGCACCATCAATGTCGTCGACCACCGGTTCTACACGTACAGCGGGAGCCTCTCGTCGCCCGGCTCGGCGAACCTGGTGACGTTCGACTCGAACACGGGCCAGGTGTCGACCAGCGTCCCGTGGCCCAGCATCTTCGTGAACCCCGAGTACGAAGGTTAATGGGGGCGCGGCCGACCCGGCCGTGTGGACGCGAAGGACCCGGAGGCCGGCCAGGGCCGCAAGCGCTCCGGCGGAACGGCTCCCGTCGTCGACGACACCGTGGCCGCCTACGCCGCCGCCCGCGCGTTCCTGCTTGGCGAATGGTTCGGCGCCAGTTTGATGGTGGCCTCGTTCACGCTGCTCTACCTCTTCACGTTCGCCGGCGCCCGCGTGTCGGTGCCCGTCGAGGTCGTCGTCTGCGTGGCCCTCCTGGCGTTGGGGACGTTCGTGTACTTCCGCAGCAAGCGCTACTACGAGCGCGTGGGCTTCGACTACGCGCCACGGTGGCACGCGGCGGCCGTCGTGGTGGCGGGTTCGGCCGGCATCTTCTGGCTGCTCCTGGTGTTCCTCATGGTGCTGACGCTCTTCGGCGTCGAAGTGGTGCCGGCGGACTAAGGCACCAACGATTGTAATTCGCGGAAGGGCCCGTTCGGTCCCCGACCGACGGACAACCGCCTTCCGCCGTCGGCGTCGTCGGGGGCGTCGCCTTCCACGACTGGGCCCTCATGAGAATGCGAAAGGGCGGCGCGGTGCGCCGCCTTGTTCTACAAGACCTACGCTATTTCATGGGCGCGATTCGCGCGCCGATTCTCCAACGTCATGTGGTCGAAGCCGTAGGCGTCGGCGGCGGAGAACGATGCAACCGCACGAGCCAGGAACGGCGCCGCCGCGGTTCAATTGGCGACGGGACCGATGTTCCGCCCCCGGA
>JAXDQQ010000286.1:0-2619 GCA_034667805.1 Thermoplasmata archaeon
CGTCGAGAGGAGGGAGAGCCAGGCGAGCCAGAACCAGGGGATCGCATGCATCTGGCGCAAGGGCTCCACACCGTACCAGATCCCCAGCGGGAGCAAGGCGAAAACGCCGACGCTCAACGTGGCCCCCGTCGTGAAGAGGCCGCCATACTTGTGGATGAAAGGCCGCGTGTAGACGGAGTAGACCGCCCACGACAACGGCGCGACGAGGCCGACCAGGGCGCGGAAGGCGAGCGTCAGCTCCACGTGGCCTTTGCCGAGGAACACCACGATGGCGACGCCAACGAAGGCCACGGCGGAGCCGAGCCATGCCAACGGCGTCGGTCGCTCCTTGCCGGTGGCGACGGAGATCAGCAGCGTGAACAGCGGGGTGGTGGCGACCAGGATGGCCCCGGTGGCCGCGGTGACGCCGCCGTCCCCGTGCATCGCCCAGTTGAGCGCAAAATGGTAGCCAATGACGCCGAGGATGCCGAGGACGCCCATGGCCAACCAGTCGCCGCCGGACACGCGGGCGAAGACGTCGCGGCGGCGCAGCAGCATCCACGCCCCGTAGGCGACGGGGAAGAGCGCGTAGCGGTACCACGTCATCTGGTAGGGGTCGAGGATGGCCCCGAGGACCTTGATGCCAGGGAACGCGGTGCCCCAGATGACCACGAGGAGGGCCAGCATGGCGTCCGTGCGGTCGAGGTGCAGCCGGGACGCCACGTCCGCGCCGACCGGGTCTCCGTATTTGCTGGTTTGGACCCCCGCCCCTGGCCGCTTGCCTCCACAACGACTATCCGGGAGCCTCCGTCTCGAACGGCGTCCATGCCGGATCCCGACGACGTGTCTGCCGCCGCCGAGCGTTCCGCGTATGCGGCCCCCGATGCGGCTCCGGCCGGCACGGAACCAAGCGCGGGCATGGCTCCGGCCCCTGAAGTGCCCCCCGAAGCGGAGCCGACGCCTTCGTCAGGGTCCAGCGGCCCCGCGCGGCCCGGCCTCCTCGAGCGCCTGCCGTGGTGGACCGTTCCCCTCATCCTCATCGGCGTCCCGCTGCTCTTCGCCGCCCTGACGAAGGTCGTCCCGGGCTTCTACACGGACGTCGTCTGGCACTACTACTGGGGCCCCATCAAGGCCGACGCGATGAACTGCGCCCAGCTCTCGCACCTGGCCACGGACCGCTGCGCCTCGTCCACGGCGCAAGGCGTCCTGGCGCATTCCGGCTACAACCTCGTCAACACGCTGAGCTGGGCCGTCCTCCTGGGCGTGTGCATCCTCGGCATCGCGCAGATGCTGGCCGTGTTCCGCACCCCGATGGACGACAAGCTCATCGTGGCCGCCACGGCGTGGGTCGTGGTCGGCTCCGTCGCTCACGTGCTGGAGGATGTCGGGCTGTTCTCGGGCACCCTGCAGTACTTCTTCATCACGCCGCCCATCTACCTGCTCTTCGGCGCCTTCGGCATCGCGAGCTTCCTCGTCGCGCAATGGATGCGCTCCATCGCCGCCAGGTCGGACCTCCACTCGGCGCTGCGCGTGCTGTGGCTCTTCCACATCGCAGGCGTCCTCCTTTGGCTGGTGCTGTGGTCCATCGACTGGCCGCAGATCACCATCTACGTCAACCCGGTCTGGGTCGCGCTCTTCGCCGCCATCAACTACTTCGTCGCGCGCTTCGTCATCCTGCGCCAGGGCCGCGTCGACGCCAGCCTGATGACCTTGGTGTTCTCGCTGGGCACGTACCTCCTCGTCGGCGCCTACGTCTTGACGTACATCACCGACCCGTGGACGGAACCCAACAGCGACGGCATGCCGACCGCGTTCCTCATCGCCCCGGCCCTCGCCGCCGCCGTCGCCGGCCTGGTGTACCTGATGGCCCGCAAGGCGCCCAGGGTCCTGCTCGGCGTCCTGCTCGTCGGCGGTTCCCTGCTCGCAGGCGTCGCGGCCGTCACGCTCGTCAACGTCCTCCTCGCGCAGCGCCTCGGCCTCTTCGGCGGCCTGCACGGCCTCGCGGCCCTCGGCGCGGCGTTGGCCGTCGCCATCGGCTTCGGGGCGCGCTGGTGGAATACCCTGCGCAAGCAGATGCCGGCCCTCGTGCCGCTCGTCGCGACCGCCTACGCCCTGGCCATCAACCTGCTGCTGGTCTTCAGCCAGATGCTCGACGGCTTCGCCACGGCCCTGGGCATCGACCTCCTCGGCTACGTGGAGAAGCACGTGCTGTCGGCGCGCGTCATCGACGTCTTCCGCGACTTCAGCTCGGACCTCGGCTGGGCCTTCGGCGCCACGTACCCGACCTTCCTCGCCTTCGCGCCCGTGAAGCTCCTCGTGAGCCTCCTCGTCATCTACGCCATCGACGTGCACTCGCGCGACGACGCCCGCGCGCACCCGACGATGATCGGCCTCGTCAAGTTCGCCATCATCATGGTCGGCATCGGCCCCGGCGTGCGCGACTTCACCCGCATGTCCCTCGGGGTCTAGCATGGCCGCCCCAGTCCCCTCTGCCCTCGCGGAGTGAGGCATGGACCGCCGCGTCGCCTGGACGATGGCGGTCGCGCCCTTCGTCACGCTGGTGGCCGTCCTTCGCCAGATCCCGCTGCACGCGGGCGAGGGCGCTCCGATGGCGACCTTGTACGCGGCCGCCCACGCCCT
>JAXDQQ010000287.1:0-7434 GCA_034667805.1 Thermoplasmata archaeon
TTCCCCACGTGGAACATCACCGAGCCTCCCTCGTTCGACCATCTGCGCTCTAGCGTGTCCTGCTCGATGTGACCACCCTCAGGGGCCGGTGCAGTCTCGGCACCCTTATTTCCCCTGGACCTCTCGAAGGGCTGGGTGCACTGAATGAAGGTCTTCGAGTCCGAGCTGCGCGGCAAGACGGTCATGTCGAACGAGGGCGGGTACCTCGGGATCCTGCGCAACGTCTCCGCCAACGTCAGCACCGGCGACCTTGTGGCCATCCACGTCGAGCCCGCCGAGGAAGTCGACGCCAAGAACTTCACGACGGACAACCAGGGACGCCTGCAGTTCCCCTTCACGGCCATCAAGGCCGTGCGCGACGTCGTCGTCGTGTCGACGAACTGATTTGACGGATTCACGGCGACGATTCACCGAATTTGGTTCCGCCAAGTGGATACGCCGTCCCCGCGGATTCCTTGGAGAGCGTTTCGCGTCCACCCGGCGCGTCCGGACGTCTCCGGGAAACCCGAGGAACCCGGGAAACCAACTTGGGTTTCCCGAGTTTCCCGCGTTTCTCGGAACGTCGGTCGGCGGGGCTACTGCTTGGGCTTGGCGGCGCGCCGGAACCAGTTGGTCGGCTTGTCGAGGCGCGCCACGGCCTTGTTCTTGAACTGGCCATAGTTCTCGACTTGCACCTTGTCGCCCTCGTGGCTGACGCCGGGGATCCCGGCCAGGCGCGGGTCCTGGTGGTCGTGCTCCGCCTTCTCCATCTGCGCCTCGTGGTGGGCCTTCGTCGGCCGCGCGACGGCGCGGCGCGCTGCGGCCACCGATGCCGAATGCTCCGGCATCGCGGAGGCCTCGACGCGCGTCGCCGCCGGCTTGGCCTTCCGGCGGGCGGCGGCCTTGGGTTTCGCCGCCTTGCCCTTGGGCGCGGCGCGACGGGCCGCCTTCGGCTTCGCCATCTTGGCCATCTTCTTGGATCGGCTTGGCTTCGCGCCGCGCTTCGGCTTCGCGGTCCTGGATGCACGGGACTTGGTGGTCTTGGCCATCGGCACGCATTGGACGGCAAGGCATGAAAGGATTGGCCCGGGCAGAGGGGTCATGACCGCGTTGAACGGACAAAACTCAAACCTGGACCTGTCCAAGTCGAACCTGTCAACGTTTTTGCGACGAAACCCGGGCAAATCCGACGCAACCGTTATCCCCGCGGTTTCGGTTGCGTGGAGCACCCGGCCTGCCGGTCTGTGGAGTCCTGAATGGTCCTGTTCGTCGACCGCGCCGCCGTCCTGGGGGCGGGCGTCATGGGCGCCCGCATCGCCGAGGTCCTCGCCCTCAACAACGTCAACGTCGTCCTCAAGGACATCGACGACGCCGCCCTGGCGCGCGGGATGAAGGTCATCGAGCAGGACCTGGACGACCTCATCAAGTTCCATGCCGCGAAGGCCCCCAAGGCCATCGAGGACTTCGAGGAGAAGACCGGCGTCAAGCTCTCCGAGGAGCAGAAAGCGAAGGTCCGCGAGACGCTCAAGCCGACCTACGACGAGGCCCGCAAGAAGCGCGTCCTTTCCAAGATCAAGACGACGACCACGTTCGACGGCTTCGACAAGGTCGAGCTCGTCATCGAGGCGGCGCCCGAGAACGCGCCGCTCAAGAAGAAGATCTTCCAGGAGCTCGTCACCAAGGTCGGCGACCATTGCGTCATCGCCTCGAACACCTCGACGCTGAGCATCTCGGACCTCGCTTCGTCCTTGCCGCCGAACCGCCGCGGCCGCTTCCTCGGCATCCACTTCTTCAATCCGCCGACGACGCTGCCGCTGATCGAGATCATCCCGGGCATCGAATCCCGCGCGGACATCGTCGAGGACCTCATCAACTTCCTCGCGCCGATGCGCAACCAGCGCTACCCGCTGCTGCCCGTCCAGGTCAAGGAGTGCCCCGGCTTCCTCGTCAACCGCATCCTCGCCCCGATGCTGCAGGAGGCGTTCGCCTGCTACGAGGAAGGCGTCGCCAAGCCGAAGGACATCGACCTGGCCATGCAGGCCGGCGCCGGGATGCCCATGGGCCCGCTCGCCTTGGCCGACCTCATCGGCCTCGACGTCCTGCTGCATGCCGGCAAGTCCATCCGCGAGCAGCAGGGCGGCGTCGTCCCGCAACGCCCCGTCCAGGTCATCCAGCAGCTCGTGGCCGCCGGCCGCCTCGGCCAGAAGTCCGGCCGCGGATTCTACGACTACACCAACAAGTGAGCCCTCCCCCCAAACCTGCAAGTCCACCACAAGGAGACACCCCGATGGCTGAATACCTCAAGGTCAAGATCGACAACAAGACCGCGGTCGTCACGCTCGACCACGCGCCGGTGAACGCGCTGAGCCTCGCCGTCCTGAAGGAGGTCAAGTCGACCTTCGACGAGCTCGCCAAGAACGACGAGGTGCGCGCCATCGTGCTTACCGGCGCCGGCAACCACGCCTTCTGCGCCGGCGCCGACCTCAAGGCCTTCGCCGGCCTCAACCCGCAACAGGCCAAGGAGATCGTCGACCTCGGCCACGCCGCCTTCAACGCCGTGGAGGACTGCCGCAAGCCCGTCATCGCCGCCGTCAACAACCTTGCCCTCGGCGGCGGCTGCGAGCTCGCCATGGCGTGCGACATCCGCATCTCCTCCGACCGCGCTCGCTACGGGCAGCCCGAGGTCTGGATCGGCCTCATCCCCGCCTGGGGAGGTTCGACGCGCATGCCGCGCCTCATCGGCGCCAGCAAGGCCAAGGAGCTCATCTTCACCGGCCAGATGATCAACGCGCAGGAGGCGCAGCGCATCGGCCTGGTCAACAAGATCGTGCCCGACGGCGAGGAGGTCCGCGCCGCCATCGACATCGCCCGCGCCATCATCCACAAGGGCGCACCGCTGGCCGTCTACGAAGCGAAGGCCGCCATCAACAACGGCCTGCGCGCCTCGAGCCGCGAGGCCGCCCTCAAGGGCGAGGCCGACGCCGCCGCGCGGCTGGCCGGCACGGAAGACCTCGTCGAGGGCATCACGGCGTTCATCGAGAAGCGCAGCCCCGAGTTCAAGGGCAAGTGAGGCCGCAACCCTTGACGCCCGAACGAGCCACGGATTTCACGGAGGCCACGGAACCGTCTTCCGCGCGCTCCGTGCAATCCGTGGCCCGGTCGTCGGGGGCCGCGTAGCATGGCCTTCGAGTTCGAGTTCCCGCCCGAGTACCGCCTCCTGCAGCGCAGCTGCCGCGTCTTCATGCGGGAAGAGATCGAGCCGTTCCTGCCGAAGGACGACTGGTCCGGGCACGGCGGCGCCTCGCCACTGGACCTGGTCAAGAAGATGCAGAACCAGGGCCTGTTCGGCATGCCCATCCCGCGCGAATGGGGCGGCTCCGGCCTCGGCGAGGTCGGCTACTGCATCATGAACGAGGAGATCGGCGCGGTCGACGCCAGCCTCGGCACCATCGTAGGCGCGCACACGGGCATCGGCATGATGCCCATCTACCTCTTCGGCAACAAGGCGCAGCGCGAGAAGTACCTCAAGCCGTTGGCAGGCGGGAAGAAGATCGCGGCCTTCGCCCTCACGGAGCCGACGGCGGGGTCGGACGCGGCCAGCATCAAGACGCAGGCGAAGAAGGATGGCGACCACTACGTCATCTCGGGGACCAAGATCTGGTGCTCGAACGGCAACTTCGCCGACATCCTCGTCGTCTTCGCCGTCACCGATGCCATCCTCGGCGCCCACGGGGGCGTCACCGCCTTCATCGTCGAGAAGGGCACGCCAGGCATGACGGTCGGGACCATCGAGGACAAGCTGGGCATCCGGCAGAGCAACACCGCGGAGATCATCTTCGACGGCTGCCGCGTGCCGAAGGAGAACGTGCTCGGGAACGTCGGCGAGGGCTTCATCGTCGCCCTCACGGTGCTCGATGGCGGCCGCGTCGGGCTCGCCTCGGCCACGCTCGGCGGCACCAAGCGCCTCCTCGAGGACATGGTGGCCCGCGCCAACATGCGCGAGCGCTTCGGCAAGCCCATCGGCAAGAACCAATCCATCCAATGGATGTTGGCCGACACTGCGGCGGAGATCCACATGGCGGAGTACGCGGTGTACCACGCCGCCGTGCTGGTGCAGGACTACTACGACCTCATCGCACAAGGCAAGCCGGTCCCGCGCGTGCTGCGCGAGAAGGTCAGCCGCGCCGCCGCCTCGGTCAAGATCTACTGCAGCGAGATGTCGGGCCGCGCCGGCGAACGCGCGTTGCAGCTCTTCGGCGGGGACGGCCTGAAGATGCGCTACGGCATCGACAAGGCGTTCCGCGACCAGGTCATCGCCGAGATCTACGAGGGCACCAACGAGATCCAACGGATGATCATCGCCAGGGAACTGTTGGCCGAGGAGGCCCGCGCTTGAGTCCGGCGGCCAGGATGGCGGAGAGATAGATGGCCCGCCTGCGCGTCCTCGTCCCCGTCAATGGCGCCTACTCGGGCAAGCTGCGCGTCAAGCGCGCCACCGGCACCCTCGACATCGAAGGCGTGGAAAGGGTCCTCTCGACGCCAAGCGTGCAGGCCATCGTGCTTGCCCGGCAACTGCAGGCCGCCGGCGCGGAGATCGTCGCGCTGCACGTCGACCGCGGCGCCGGCGAATGGGTGCTGCGCGAGGCCCTGTCGCACGGCATAGACCAGGCCGTGCTCGTCGAGGGCGCCACGGGCTACGAGGGCGACGCCGCGGCCCGCGCCAGCCTCATCGCCGACGACTACCGCCACTACGGGCCGTTCGACGTCGTCATCGGCCCGGCGTGGTCCGAGTTCGGCGGCTTCACGGGCACCCTGGCGGCCGTGGCCGGCCAGTTGGAGCTGCCGTGCGTCGTCGGCGTGCGCTCCATCGCGACGGAGGGCTTCGCCTTCCGCATCGCCTACGAATCCATCTTCGGCACCTACGACCTGCGCATCCCGCGGCCGTGCGTCGTGCTGGCCGGAGACCTGCCGGTCGAGCAGCCGACGGCGTGGGGCATCCACGACGCGCACCGCGTCAAGGGCATCATCCGCGTCCAGGCCGACGAGGCCGCGCTCGCCAAGCCGTTCACCAAGCGCCTGCGCATCGAGGGCGTGCAAGAGGAGCGGCGGACACTGGAGCAGGTGGACGGCGCCACCCTCGTGCGCCGCATGCGCAGCCGCGGCCTCATCCCGGAGAAGAACGGCAAGGAGGCCAAGTCGTGACCGCCAGCACTTCACGCGGAGGACGCGGAAACCGCGGAAGCAGTTGCTCCGCGACTTTCGCGCGCTCCGCGTGCCGCCGGTCGGAGGGCGCGTAATGGCCGACGACCTCGGCGGCTTCGCCGCCCTCTACGACGCTCCTTCGGCGGCCGAACCCGTTTCCGCGTCGGCTTTGGAGGATGTCAAGACGAAGGACTGGCGCAACATCCTCGTCCTTGGTCGAGCGACCAAGGACGGGGTGTATCCAGAGACGCTCGCTCTTGTGGGCCGCGCCCGGTTCCTCGCCGACGAACTCGGCTGCCGCGTCGAGGTCCTGCTCATCGGCGAGGACCTCGAGCCGGCCACGGCTGAGCTGAAGAAGTATCCCATCAACACCGTGTACCGCGTCAAGGCGCCGGACTACGCGCCCATCGACCACACCGCGAAGGTCCTCGTCGAGGTCGTGCGCAAGCGCCGTCCCGAGATGGTCCTCGTCTTCCAGAGCCGCACGGGCGACGCCGTCACCGCCTTCGCCGCCAACCGCCTCGGCGTCGGCTTCGTCCTCGGCGCCAGCAAGGTCGACATCGACACGTCCGAGCGGCGCGCCATCATCACGCACGAGTCCGGCCTGTCGCGCTTCCACGTCGTGACACAGATGCAAGGCTACCCGCAGTTCGTCTCCGTGCAGCGCGGCCTGTTCCGCGCCCCGTTGGAGGACCCGTACGCCAGCGTCAAGGTGCACGACCTCCAGGTGGACCCTGGGCGCACCGCGAACGTCGAGGTCGTCGGCCGGAAGCCCCCGCCGCCGCCCACCGTCGCCACGGCGGAGCGCATCGTCGTCGCCGGCGCGCGCATCCGCACGAAGGAGGAGCTGGAGCTGGCGCGGACCTTGGCCAAGCACCTCGACGCGCTCTTCGCCGTCACCATCGGCATCGTCGAGCGCGGCCTCGCCGCCGACGCGCCTGTCGTCGGCTCCGGCGCGCATCCCGTCTCGCCCAAGCTGCTGGTCACGGTCGGCGTCCTTGGCGCGCTCGACTTCCTCGAGGCGATCAAGGGCAACCCGACCATCTGCGCCATCGGCTGCGACCCCGGCGACCCCATCGGCAAGCGCGCCGCCTACATGGTCTCCGGCGAGGTCGAACCGAGCGTCAAGGCCGTCTTGGCTGCGCTCTAGGGCCTAGTCCATCCCTTGCTGGGCCCGGGCCTCTTGCGTCACGGGGACGGCGTCCTCGTCCGGTTGGATGGCCCGTCCGCGCCAATGGGCATAAGACTGCGTGAACTCGGCTCCGAGCAGCACCAACTGGGCGCAGTAGTAGACCCACAGGATGACCAGGACCAAGGCGCTCGCGGCCCCGAACGTGGCTGCGGCCGCCGGCCGGCCGAGGTAGAGCCCGAGCAGCACCTTGCCGACCGAGAAGAGGGCGGCCGTGGCGAACGCGCCGACCCACACGTCGCGCCACTTCACCTTGGCGTCGGGCAACGCCTTGAACATCACCGCGAAGACCAGCGCAAGGACGCCCAAGGAGACGACCCAGTCGACGACCAGCCAGACCCAGTCGGGTCCGTTGAGCGCGTCGTTCCACTTCGACAGCGACGACAGCGCCGCGCTCACGGCCAGCGACACGAGCAGGAGGAACGCGACGGCCATCACGAAGGCGTACGTGGTCAGGCGGTTGCGGATCCGTTCCACGATGGGCAGGCCCGGCTTCGGCTTGACTTCCCAGACGGTGTTGAGTGCGTCCTGCAGCTGGACGAAGACGCCTCCCGCGCCGAAGATCAGCGCGATGGTGCCGAAGACGGCGGCCGTGGTGCCGCCCTTGCCGCTGCCCGCGTTGGCCACCATGCTGTCGATGAACTCCGCGCTGTCGGCGCCCAGCACGCTGGCCGCCTGGCCGCTGATGGAGTCGCGCACGGTGTCAGCGCCGAAGACGAGGCCGGCGACCGCGATGAGGATCAGCAGGAGCGGGGCCAGCGCGAAGAGGGCGTAGTACGCGAGGGCAGCCGCCAACCGGGGGACCTTGTCCTCGAGGTAGTCCTGGCCCGTCTGCTTGAGAAGGGACCCGACGGAACGCAGCCGGCCCATGATGTGTGGGGAACACGCCGTTTGGGCTTAGGATGGAGGGTGTGGGCCAAAGCTGATTCAGCGAACCCTACGGGATTCAGCGGATCCGACCCACGCGAGTCGCTTCTCTTCATCAGGTGGACTTCCGACTCCGCTGAATCCGGTGGACTCCGCCGAATCAGCTACCGCTTCTCGAACATCATGCCCGGCTTGTA
>JAXDQQ010000288.1:0-4075 GCA_034667805.1 Thermoplasmata archaeon
TGACGTCCGGCTGGGGAGCGACGGTCGACAGCGGCGTGGGCGATCCTCTCGTCGCCGCCGGCCAGTACACGGTGCACACCGACGCGCAGGCCGCATCGGGCGTGCGCATGACGCCGTACGCCTCCTACTTCGAGCGCTGACCGCCCAGCAGGTCGGGCAGCCAAGCGAGCAGCATAGGCGACGAGCACCGACACGCGATGCTTATGCCCGGCCCCAGGCGTCGGAGGCCGTGGTCCTCGCGGTCAAGGTGGGGCGGCAGCGCCGGCCGGCGGTCGGCTTCGGGCTGGCGCTCGCGACGTTCAACGTCTACTCCTATTTCTGGGACTACAAGGCGCACCGGGAGGTCTTCGACCAGTTCGAGCTCGCCCGGGACGGGCGCGGCGACGGCGGGTTCTGGTACTTCCTCTCGACCGCGCTGCCGGTGCTGCGCTTCCCCTACTACTACGGCGCCGTGGCCAACGTGCAGCACGTGCGGCAGCGCCTCGGCCTCAAGGGCGGCATCTCCCCTGGCGCGTTCCTCGGCTTCACCATCCCGGCCGTCACGCTGCTCCTCATCGGCTACTTCGTCGGCACGGCCATGATCAGCGCAGCCCTCGTCGTGGGCGCGGCGGGCGACCTCACCGTCGACGACCCTCGGCTCGTGGCGTGGGGCCTCGGCGCCATCGTGGCCGGGCTGGTCCTCTACACCGTCCTCGAGGCCATCGCCTACCTCCGCCTCCAGGGCGACATCAACGCCGTGTGGGACTCCTACGACCGGCGCGCCGCGCAGCTCACGGCCCGCGCGCCGGCGGCCGCCGGCCTGGCTTGGCTGCCTGTCCCGACGCCGTCGCCGCCGGCATCGGCGCCGACGCCGGCACAGGCCGCGTCGTGGCCGGCGCAGCAGTGGCCTGCGCCGCAACGGCCGCCAGCGCCCGCGCCGCGGCCCAGTCCTCCGGCACGGCCGGGCGGCGGACGGGCCAGTGCGCCCGCGTCCAAGCCTCGAGCCTCGGGCGCCACCAAGCGGAAGACGCCGGCACGGCCAGCAAAGCCGCGTAGACCAGCGCCGTGATGCCGGTGGCCCACCAGAGCCCGGCGTCCGGCGCCGCGAGGAACGCGACGGCGCCGACGTTGTTCGCGTAGTGCAGCGCCGTGCCCGGGATGGTGGCGAACCAGCGCAGCCGGACGTCGGCAGCCCCTTCGAGGACGCAGTACGTCGCCATGCTCAGCGCCGTGGAGCCGCCGTGGAACAGGAGGCGGCCGAGGAAGATCTCGCGCGGCTCGTCGACGTACGTGACGGAGTGCTCGACCCATCCGAAGCCGGCGCCCACGGTCCACGCGACGGCCACGCGCAGGAGGGCGACGAGCAGGAACGCGCGCCCGAAGCGCGGGATCGTCCCAACGAGGAGCAATGCGACGCCGAACTTCACCATCTCCTCGAAGACCGGCGCTCCGATGACGATCTGCAGTTCGATGGAGGCCTGGTGGACGAAGACGGCGAAGAACCCGAGCACGGCGAAGACGCCAGCGAGCCGCAGCGGCGAGGCCGCCAAGCGAACGGGCGCGGGGACACCTTCGTCGGGCGCCTGCCCCTCGAAGAACCGCGAGGCCGCCCAGCGCGGCAGGTGCCAGCCGTCGGCGGGGCCCCAGAACGGCTCGCGCGTTCCAAGCAGCGGCGCCGGCCCGTCGGAGGGCATGGTGTCGGGGACGATGGTCCAGCCAGACGCCTTTCCACCAACCACCGATTTCACCGATTCCACTGATTCGGCCTTGGGGGCCATCGGTGCAATCGGTGTCATCGGTGGTTCGTCGGCAGCCGGCGCGGCGCGGGGCTTGGCGGTGGCCGTCTTGGCGCGGCCAGCCGCCGGGCTCAAACTTCCCAGACCTCGTTGGTCCCCTTGCCCTTGCCGCCCTTCTTCACGACCTCGGCGTCGACGACCTTGGGCTTGCCGCGCACGCTCTCGCCCTTCGCCTTGGCCTCCTTGGCCGTGACGTAGCCGGCTTTCTTGGCGAGCTCCTCGTCGGGGTCGAGCGGCTCGGCCTTCTCCTTGCGGCGGTGCTCGGGCGGGACGAGGGCGCTGCGCTCCTTGGCCAGCTCGTCGTCGGCGTCGATGATGTCGCCGGAGCGGCTCAGCTTGCCGCCGCCGATTGCCTTCGGCGTGGCGGCGGCGCCTCCGCGGCGTGGCGGCAGCGCGGCGTCGTTGGAGTTGTCGACGAGGCTGAGCTCGCCTTGGAACTCGAACTTGATGGATTCCTTGGCGATGCGGCCGAGGAACAGCTCGGAGGCGGCCACGACCTTCTGCATGTCGAGCTTGCGTTGCCCGGCGGGCGCGTCGGCGGGATAGCCGCCGAAGTAGACGGTGAGGAACGCCGACTGCAGCCGGCGCACGAAGATCAGCGTCGACGTGGCCCGGCCCATGGTGAGCTTGACTCCGGCGTTGTGCATGATGAAGCCGGTCTCGCCGCCGTCTTGCACCTCCCAGCCCTCAAGCCCCATCTCCTTGGCCTGCAGCGGGCCCCACAGCGTCACCTTGGCGTGCTTGGGCACGCGCGCTTCCCACTTGCTGACGTACACGCCAGCGTCCATCACGTCCATGGTCTCAGCCTCGGACCTTCTGTTCGTTCACGGTCGCATCCCTTCCGGCAAGTCGAGGCCCCCGAGGGCTATTCAGCCTTGCCAATCCGGATTCGACGGGTTTGCTCCAGATCCGCCGGATTCTCTAGTGCTTCAGCTGGGCAGGCTGGCCGTGTCGGCCCAGTACGCCTCGATCTCGCGCACGGCCTCGCCGAAGGCGCCGAACCCGCTCGGCTTGCTGACGAACGAATTGGCGTGCAGGCGGTACGACTCCTGGATGTCGCCCTCGTCGGTGGAGGTCGTCAGCATGACGACGGGCAGGTGCGTCAGCGAATCCTGGGCACGGATCTCCTTGAGCGTCGCGAAACCGTCCTTGCCGGGCATGTTGATGTCCAGGAGGACGATGTCCGGCCGCTGGCTGGCCTTGGCCTTCTTGAGGTAGGACAGGGCCTCGTCGCCGCTGTTGACGATGTGCAGCGAGCTGACCCGCTTCGAGTCCTTGAGCGACTCCTGCACGAGGCGGCAGTCACCGGCGTCGTCGTCCACCAGGAGGATGGCCAGGCCGGTTCCCCGCGACGTCCGGCTGGCCTTCTTGGGCACGTTGTTTCACACGGCGGCGCCGGCACTTGAACCCTCTGGCAGGGGGGCCGCCGTCGGCAACGGGCTGTTGCCATCGAGCAGGCTCCTGGGGAGGGTGAAGTGGAACGTCGAGCCCTTTCCCGGCGTCGATTCCACCCAGATGCGGCCGTCGTGCCGCTCCATGGCCTTCTTGGCGACGGCGAGGCCGATGCCCGTGCCGGGCGTGGACTGGCCGTGCAGGCGGCGGAAGATGCCGAAGATCTCTTCGTGCTTGTCGGCCGGGATGCCTTGGCCGTTGTCGCCCACGGTGAAGTGCCACATGCCGCCGTCCGACGCAGCGGAGACGTGCACCTTGGGGCGGCGCTTCGGATGGCGGTACTTGATGGCGTTCTCGACGAGGTTCTGCAGGACCTGGCGCAGCTGGCTCGCGTCGGCGCGCACCGTCGGGAGGGCGTCCCACGTCACGCTGGCCTTCGTCTGCTCGATGGGCGCGCCCAGGTCGGCCGCGACGAGGTCCATCGTGGCGTTGGCGTCGACCGGCACGCGGTTGAGCTCCTTGCTGCCGACGCGCGAGTAGGCCAGGATGTCCTTGATGAGCATCTGCATGCGGCTCGCGCCGTCGACGGCGTACTGGATGATCTCGTCCGCGTCGCGGTCGAGCCGGCCCGCGTAGCGCTTCTGCAGCAGGGCCGTGAAGCCGGCGACCTTGCGCAGCGGCTCCTGCAGGTCGTGGCTCGCGACGTAGGCGAAACGCTCCAGCTCCTCGTTCGAGCGCCGCAGCCGGTCCTCCTTGCGGCGCCGCTCCTCGATGTCGCGCCGCATCGCGCCGGTGCGCGAGCGCGCCTGCAGGATGGCGATGGCCACGAGCAGCAGGAGGACCATGAGAAGCTGGCTGTAGAGCAGGAGCACCTCGTTCGTCGGCGGCACCGTCGCCATCTCGCGCTG
>JAXDQQ010000289.1:0-5642 GCA_034667805.1 Thermoplasmata archaeon
TGGGCAGCTCGGTGGGGATGATCTGCCAGGACAGGCCGTACTTGTCCTTCAGCCAGCCGCATTGGCTTGGTTGCCCGCCCTTGGTGAGCTTGTTCCAGTAGAGGTCGGTCTCCTTCTGGTCCTTGCAGCTGACCTGGAACGAGATGGACTCGTTGAACTTGAACAGCGGTCCGCCATTGAGCGCGGTGAACTCGACGCCGAACAGCTCGAACGTGGCGGTCATCACGGAGCCCTTGGGGCCCGGGCCGGCCTCGCCGTAGCGTGCGACCCCGAGCAGTTTGGATCCGGGGAAGACGGAGGTGTAGAACTTCGCGGCTTCCTCGGCTTCGCTGTCGAACCACAAAAACGGCGTGAGCTTCTGGTGGGTGATGGTGGGCAAGAACGGGTCTCCTGGACGTGCCCATCCGTCGTCACGCCTTCGCTTGAGCGGCGTCATCCTTTTGTAGAAAACCTAACTCACCGCAGGCCAACCACAGGTGAATCCGACCATGGGACGCATCATCGGCATCGACCTCGGCACCACGAACTCGGAAGCGGCCGTCATGGAGGGCGGCAAGCCCCGCATCATCCCCTCCGCCGAGGGCAACGTGTACGGCGGCAAGAACTTCCCCAGCGTCGTCGCGTTCACCAAGGAAGGCGAGATCCTCGTCGGCGACTCCGCCAAGCGCCAGGCCGTCCTCAACGCCGAGCGCACCGTCTCGCGCATCAAGCGCAAGATCGGCTCCAGCTACAAGGTCACCATCGACGACAAGTCGTACACGCCGCAGCAGGTCTCGGCGATGATCCTGCAGAAGATCAAGAAGGACTCCGAGGCGTTCCTCGGCGAGGAGGTCACGGACGCCGTCATCACCGTCCCGGCCTACTTCGACGACGACCAGCGCCAAGCCACCAAGGACGCCGGCAAGATCGCCGGCCTCGACGTCAAGCGCATCGTCAACGAGCCCACGGCGGCCGCCCTCGCCTACGGCCTCGACAAGGACACAGACGAGACCATCGCCGTGTACGACCTCGGCGGCGGCACGTTCGACATCACCATCATGGAGCTGGGCGGCGGCGTCTTCCACGTCAAGTCCACCAACGGAGACACGCAACTGGGCGGCTCCGACATGGACGACGCCATCGTCGAGCACCTGGCCAAGGAGTTCCAGGCGAAGTCCGGCATCAACGTCCGCACCGACCGCGCCTCGATGCAGCGCCTGCGCGACGCCGCCGAGCGCGCCAAGATGGAGCTGTCCGGCATGACGCAGACCAACGTCAGCCTGCCCTTCCTTGCCGTGGACCCGAAGAAGGGCCCGCAGCACCTCGACCTGACCCTGAACCGCGCCAAGCTGGAGGAGATCGTCCGGCCCATCGTCGAGAAGACGCGCGGCCCATGCATGAACGCCCTCAAGGACGCCAAGGTCACCAAGGAGAAGATCGACAAGGTCGTCCTCGTCGGCGGCCCGACCCGCATGCCCATCGTGCAGGCCTTCGTCGAGGAGATCTTCGGCAAGAAGCCCGTCCGCGGCGTCGACCCGATGCAGTGCGTCGCCCTCGGCGCCGCCGTGCAGGCCGGCATCATGACCGGCGAGGTCGACAAGGAGATCGTCCTGCTCGACGTCACGCCCCTCACGCTCGGCATCGAGACGCTGGGCGGCGTCCGCACCGAGCTCATCTCGCGCAACACCACGGTGCCGACGAAGAAGAGCCAGGTGTTCTCCACGGCCGCCGACCGCCAGGCCCAGGTCGAGATCCACGTCCTGCAGGGCGAGCGCCCGATGGCCCGTGACAACAAGAGCCTCGGCCGCTTCATCCTCGACGGCATCCCGCCGGCGCCGCGCGGCATCCCGCAGATCGAGGTCACCTTCGACATCGACGCCAACGGCATCCTGCACGTCGAGGCGCACGACAAGGGCACCGGCAAGAAGCAGAAGATCACCGTCACCGGCTCGGCCAAGCTGTCGGACTCCGAGGTCGAGCGCATGCGCAAGGACGCCGAGGAGAACGCCGCCGAGGACGCCCGCATCAAGGAGCGCGTCGAGGCGCGCAACCACGCCGACCAGGCGGTCTTCCAGGCGGAGAACCTGCTGCGCGAGTCCGGCGACAAGCTCGCCCCGCACAAGGACGCCATCGAGGCGTCGCTCAAGGAGCTCAAGGCCGCCGTCGCGGACGAGAAGTCGGAGAAGGCCGACCTCGAGGCCAAGACCGAGGCGCTGCACAAGGTGCTCGAACCCGCGGTCATCGAGATGTACAAGGCCGCCGCCGAAGCCAGCAAGCAGCCGGGCGGGGCGGCGCCTGGCGGCGAAGGCGCAGCGGGCGGTTCGGCCGGCTGGTCCGGCACACCCAGCGGCGGCGATGAGCCGGCCGGCGGCAACGGCGACGATGACGTCGTCGATGCGGACTTCAAGGAGAAGCCGAAGAACTAGCGGCTCGGCCCTGCCGAACCACCGAATGCACCGATGACCACCGATTCCAATCGGCGCACATCGGTGTCATCGGTGGTTGGTCAGTTCGTCGCGAGGATTTCCGCCAGCAGCTCCGGCTTGACGTTGCCGCCAGAGACCATGGCCACGGCCGACTTGCCGATGGTGCGCGCCGTCAGCGCCGCCGCCGTCGAGGCTGCGCCGGCAGGCTCCGCCACGACCTTGTCCTGCAAGGCCAAGCCGCGCATGGCGGCCTTGATCTGGTCGTCCTCGACGATGACGAGGCCGGCGAGGAGTTCCTTGAGGCGGGCCACCACATCCATGTCTGCGATTGGAGCCGACAGGCCGTCGGCGATGCTGGTGCTCTTGACGCTCGCGGTCTTGCCGGTCTTCCACGCCGTCCAGAACGCCGGCGTCTCCCGGGCGGCGACGCCGTAGACCTTCGTCTTGGGTGAGCGCGCCGCCATCACCGTGGCGATGCCGAGGGCCTGGCCCCCGCCGCCGATGGCGACGAAGACCTTCGTGGGCAAGGGCACGTCCTGGAGGATCTCCAGGCCAATGGTGCCCTGGCCGGCGGCGACGTGGCGGTTGGCGAACGGGTGCACGAAGTAGGTGCCGTCGCCGGCGTCCTGGTCGGCCATGATCTGACCGAGCCGCTCGACAGGCGCCTCGATGACCTTGGCGCCAGCGGCCTTCATCGCCGCGACCTTGCGCGGGACGGCGCCCTTCCAGACGTAGACGTTCGCCTTCACTTTGCGCTGGCGCGCGGCGACTGCCACGGCCAGCCCGTGGTTGCCGGCGCTGACGCAGCTCACGCCGTTGCGCACCGTCTCGCGGTCGGCCGCCAGGATGGCGTTGAGCGCGCCGCGCAGCTTGAACGAGCCCGTGCGCTGCAGGCATTCCAACTTGAGGTGCAGGCCGTCGCGCTGCGCCGACGGCACGAGCGGCGTGGACCGGATGAAGGGCCGGATGCGCGCCTCGGCCGCCTCGATGTCCGCCAGGGTGATGCGCGCCACGGCGCTGGAGCCTGAGGTCGCGATATGAGGCTGCGGCTTCCACAGACCATCCGGGCGGCGAAGGGTCGGCACCCAAACGGTCATGGACCCCGCGCCGGATGGCACGGCATGGCCATCCTTTCGCGCCGCCAGAAGAAGACCGTCAACAAGGCCGTCAAGAAGACCAAGAAGGCCGTGCGCCGCACGACCAAGAAGGTCGTCAAGGCCACGAAGGCCAAGGCCAAGCGCGTCGAGAAGGCGACCCGCAAGGACCGCAAGCACCTGGCCAAGGACGCCACCAAGGCGGCAGCCGGCGTCAAGAAGGCGGCCGTCGACGTCAAGGACACCGTCGTCAACGCCGTCACGGCCTAGGTTTCGACCCGACTCAGGCAGGCGAAGACAGAAACGGTCTTGCGTCGGCCGAGGGATGGCTGGGCATGAAGCGGTCCACGAAGAAGACGCTCCGCAAGGCGTCGAAGGCGACCACGAAGGCCCTGGGCAAGATGGCCAAGGCCGCCGCGAAGGCCGGCAAGCGCAAGGCCAAGCGCGCCGCGAAGGCCACCCGCAAGGACCGCAAGAAGCTCGGCAAGGACGTCGAGAAGGTCGCCCACGACGTCGTCCACACCGTGGCCGACGCGATCCGCAGCTGATCCAGCCAAAGGCCGAATCCAACGAAGGGACTTCCCAGGTTCGTTGAATTCAGTGGCGTTTCGCTGAATTCGCTTCGGGCACGACCTTGACCTGATGGACGACGTGCTTGAGGCACAGCACGTGCATCACGACGTGCTCCGGCGCCTGGCCGAAGCGACCGGACACGGAGAGGTGCAGGCGGGTGACGGCGCCGTCGCCGTCGACATCGATGATGGAGAAGCTGGGGCGCTTCTTGGCATCCTTGATCCAGCCGGCGAGGAACTGCTCAATGGCCACGCGGCCGGTGATCTTGCCGTTGCTCCAGGCGGAATCCCAGTCGGCGTCCTCGGCGAGCACCTTGGCGGCGCGCGGCGGGTCGTAGGAGCGCAGGCCCTCGAAGAGCTCGTGCACGGCGGGGTCCAGGAGGCCGCGGCCGATGGTGACCATGGGGCGGGCGACGAAAGCCCTGTTGAAAAAGCGCCCGGAGCCTGCCAGGCAAGCCTTTGAGCCCCAACGGGAGTGGGCCGGCGTGGCCTTGGGGATCGAGGCAGCCGCCCTGATCGCCGGAGTGGTCGCCCTGCTGTGCGGCGCCATCGCCGTCGCCTCCTGGCGCGCCGTCGTGCGGACCGGCAACCGGCGCATCCAGCTCGTCGTCGCCGCCTTCGCCATCCTGGCCGCCAAGAACCTCGTCAAGTCCCTGCGGTTGGCGGCGCATCAGCCGGATTCGCCGGCCCTCGAGCTGGTCTTCAGCCTCGTCGACCTGCTCGCCGTGGCGCTCATCGCCTGGCCCCTGTTCGTCGCACGGAGGGCATGATGGACGCCGTCGGCGTGCGCGCCCAGGTCATGACGTTCGTCAAGCGCTACCCGGGCGTGCACGTGCGCGCCGTCGAGCGCGAACTGCAGCTGTCCAGCCGCCTCGCGGCGTACCACCTCGCGCAGCTCGAGGCGGATGGCCGCGTGCAGTGCGTGCACGAGACGGGCTTCGCGCGCTACTTCCCCGCGGTCGGCAAGCCGCGCTGGTCGAAGGACGATGTCGCCTTCCTCTGCCTCATGCGGCGCGCGGCGGCCCTTCGCATCACGCTGCTCTTGGCGGGCCAAGGTCCGCTCGGCCGCTCCGAACTCTCGGAACGCCTGGACATGGCCCGCGCCTCGCTGAGCTACCACCTCGGCCAGCTGCTGGACGCCGGCATCGTCAAGTCGGCCCAGGACGGCCGGCGCCTGCTCTACAGCCTGGCCGACCCGGAATCGACGCTCGGGCGCCTCGCGAACTTCACGCCGCTGCCGGACGACCTCGAGCCCTTCGACTCGATGTGGCACGATCTGCTGGGCTAGCGCAAGCGTCTGCGAACGGCGACCGCAGCCACGACGAGGGCGAGGCCGACGAAAGCCAGGGGCGGGGCCGGGCTGGACTTGGAACCGTCGGTAGTGCCGTTGCCCGTCGTCGAACGGCTGGTCGTCGAACTTGACTTGCTTGTCGACGAGGCCGAGGACGAAGTGGACTTGCTGGTGCTGGACGCCGAGCTCGACGTGGACGAGACGGAAACGGTCGAGGACGTGCTGTTGGTGGTGGAGTTGGTCGCGCCTCCGCCAGTGCCACCGGCGTCGAGGGCCAGGA
>JAXDQQ010000290.1:0-4768 GCA_034667805.1 Thermoplasmata archaeon
ATGCGTCATTGGTGTTGCAACCACAGCCCCGTGGTCTAGAGGCCAATGATTCGGGACTTTGAATCCTGCGACAGCGGTTCGAATCCGCTCGGGGCTACTCACTCGCTTCGCTCGTTCGTAGCGGCCGAAGATCCGAGCGGGCGCGTTGCGGCCCGCTCCTCAAAAAGTCCCTGCGGGCCTTTTCGCGGCGAATCCGGTCGGGGCGCCCCTCTCGCTCTCCGCGCTCGCTCGCCAAGTGGGGCATCACGTCGGGTCGAAGTAGTGGACCGCCACGAACAAGACGATGGCCAGGATGAGCGAGGCCGCATAGGCCAGTGGGCTCCAGCGCAGGACCTTGCGGCCGTCTAGGGGGCCGAACGGGATGAGGTTGAACAGCGCGAGGATGGCGTTGATGCGCGCCACGCCGACGAACAGGCTCGGCAACAGGTCCCCCGTGTCGACGCCCCAGTTTGGCGCCGAGGCGAGGCCGATGGCGTAGCCGCCCACGGCAAGACCCGCGACGACGAAATTGGTGCCGGGTCCGGCGAGGCTGATGAGGCCGTTCTCCTTCGGGGTGACGCGGCCCTGGATGAGCACGGCGCCGGGCGCCGCGAAGAGGAACTTCGTGACGGCGGCGACGACCAGGGTGAGGCCGAGGCCGGCGAACTGCGCGCGGAACTCCGCCCAGTGGCCGTACCTCTGCGCCAGGACCTTGTGTGCCAGCTCGTGCAGCACGAAGCCCGTCCCGACGCCGACGAAGGCGATGACGAGGTTCTGCCAGGTCAGGCTCGGCAGGAAGCCGTTGCGCCCCGGCTGGAGGAAGGCGAACGCGAAGGTCAGCGCGAGCGCGGCGATGACCAGGTGGAGGACCTCGGTGCGGCTGAAGGCGATGCGCGGCGGGCCGGCGTGGTGCAGGTCGTCCTCGTAGAACGGGTTGTACGCCATCCGTCATCCGCCCCCGGCGACAGCCTGGAAGAAGCGCGGGATGACGATCGCCGTCGAGACCATGGCGCCGACGTTGGTGAGGGCGGTGACCAACAGGACGCGCACGACGGCGTTGGCCCAGAACTGGCGGAAGGTCTCGATCTGCTTGATGGCTTGGAAGTCGGCCACGGTCGGCTTGCGGACCCACGCCTGCGCGAGGCCGGCGAACCAGCCGGTGGCCAAGAGGGGATGCAGGACGCCGATGGGGGCGGCCACGAAGGCCACGACGACGGCGATGGGGTGTCCGAGGGCGAGGATGCATCCAAGGGCCGAGAAGCCGCCCGTGATGAGGACGAACGCGAGGGCCTGGTCGCGCAGCTCGGAGAAGCGCCCCGTGACGGCCAGGTACACGAAGAAGCCGATGATGGCGAGGGGGATGGCCCACCCCAGCACCTTGCCCACCGTGATGCGCTTCGGGGGCGGCTGGTCAAGGACCTTCCGCGTGGCTGCGTCGGGCGGGTTGGAGGACGCCAGCCGCAGCTTGATGCCGGCCATGTGCCCGGCGCCGACGACGGCGACGAGGGGTCCGCCCATGCGCGACTGCTCGGCGATGTGGGAGGCCATGTAGTCGTCGCGCTCGTCGATGAGGGCCGTCTTGATCGACGGGGCGACGCGGGCGAAGTCCTCCGTCATCTTGGTGATGGCGTCCGACTTGAGCAGGTCCTCGACGTCCAGCTTGCCCGTCTCCGCCGCCGCCGGCGTCATGATCTCGGCCCAGACGTTGTAGAAGAGCCTCATGCGGCTCCAGAAGCCCAGGCTCCCGAAGCCGCGCTTGAGGGTGATGGCGATGTCGCGGTCGATGAGGACGACCTCCGCGCCGACCTCGTCGGCGACCTGGACGGCGCGCAGCAGCTCGGCGCCGGGGGCGACGCCGGTCTCGCGGCCCATCTGCGCCTGCACGGAGGCGAGGTAGAGCTGCAGCAGGAACAGGTGCTGCTTGCCTTCCCGGATGATGCGGACGATGTCGGTCTTCAGCCACGCCTCCGGGTCCTTGAGGGCCTCGAGTCGGCGCGGGTCCAGCTCGACGAGGACCTTGGCGGGGCGCCGGCCGCGGATGGTCTGCTCGACCTCGGCGACGCTGGAGGCGGCCACGTGGGCCGTCCCCACCAGCACGACGCCTCCAGGGAGCTCCTCGATCATTGGTCCAACGCCCAGTCCACCCGGCCTGCATTCCGGCCTTCTCAAGCCTTCCTGCGTCGGCCCGGGAAGCCCGACGCCCGACCGACGAAGCGCCGCGATATCAGTCTGTTGGGCACATGGCGCGAGCGTCGAGGTCCGGCGGGGCTGGTTCCGCGCGTCGTCGGCTCGACCCTGTTGCACCAGAAGCCTGCGCTCAACCGTTATCAAGTGGCCGCCCGTGCGAGCGGCTAGAATGGGTGCCATCATCGTGACGGGGATCCCCGGCGTGGGCAAGACCACCGTCATGGAAGCCGCCGCCAAGGCGCGCAACCTGCGCATCGCCGTCTTCGGCTCCGTCATGTTCGAGGTCGCCCAGGCCGAAGGCCTGGCAAAGACGCGCGACGACATGCGCAAGCTCGCTCCGGACATCCAGAAATCCATCCAGCGCGAGGCCGCCGTGCGCATCGCCGCCATGGGCAAGGTCATCGTGGACACCCACTGCACCGTCAAGACGCCGAAGGGCTACCTCCCCGGTCTTCCCGCCTGGGTCCTCGAGGCCCTCAAGCCGGCCATCATCGTCCTCGTCGAGGCCGGCAACGAGGAGATCGCCAAGCGCCGCGTCAACGACGCCACTCGCAAGCGCGACGACGACTCGGTGGCCGCCATCGCGGAGCACCAGGAATACAACCGGCGCTACGCCGCCGCCTACTCGACGCTCACCGGCGCGACGTTGTGCACCGTGCGCAACTCGGACGGCAAGGTCGAGCAGGCCATGAACGACATCCTGGCGGTGGTGTCCTGATGGCCGACGCCCCGGCCGCCGCTCCGGGTGCCTCAGGGGGCGCCCCCCCGAAGCCCAAGGCGGGCTCGCTCATGACGTTCGTCGCCATCGCCGCCGTCATGTTCATCATGTTCCAGCCGGGCCTGCGCAGCAACATCGGTCGCGCCGTCGGCGTGGTCCTCGACCCGGTCTTCGGGTTCGGCGGGAAGTGGCCCGTCCTCACCATCCTGCTCGCTGGCACCTTCATGGTCCTCGCGACGACGCTCATCCGCCACTTCACGACGGACTGGCTCGAGCAGGCCCGCATCTCCGCGTACATGCGCTCGTTCAACAAGGAACTGATGACGGCGCGCAAGGAGAACAACACGTACAAGATCAAGAAGCTGCAGGACCGCCAGCCCGACGTCATGAAGATGCAGCAGGAGATGAGCGCCAAGCAGATGCGCACCATGCCGCTCACGATGATCGTCGTCGTGCCGTTGTTCGCCTGGCTGTTCCTCTTCCTCGAGAAGCTCGACTACTGGTGGTACTCGGCGCCCTGGAACCCGCAGGTCGACATGTTCGGCACCACGGTCTTCCCGCACTACATCCTGCTCTACATGGCGCTCAGCATCCCGCTCGGCGCCCTCGTGCAGAAGGCCATGAAGTACGCGTCGTGGAAGGAGCGCTGGCAGCGCCGGCACCCCGAGGTCCACGAATAATGGACGTGACCGCGCCTGGGGCCGCCAGTCCGCCATCGAACGGCAACGGCCGTGGCACTGGCGGCAACGGCAACGGCCACGCCAAAGGCCCAGCCCCTCTCACCGTCACCGTCGGCGGCCTTCCCGGCACCGGGACCAGCACCCTGTGCAAGCTCCTGCGCGAACGCCTCGGACTCCCCTACACCTACGCCGGCCACATCTTCCGCGAGGAAGCCGGCCGTCGCGGGCTCAGCCTCGCCGAGTTCGGCGCGCTCTGCCAGAAGGACCCCTCCATCGACGCGGCGCTCGACGACCGGCAGATCTACCTGCTGCGCAAGGGCGGCCTCATCCTCGAAGGCCGCCTGTCTGGTTGGCTGGCCCAGCGCCACCGCCTGCCGGCCCTCAAAGTCTGGGTCCGCTGCGACGAGTCCGAGCGCATCCGCCGCATCGTCGACCGCGACGGCGGAACTCTTGCGGCGCAGGCCGACGCGACGTGGGCGCGCGAGCAGTCGGAGCAGGACCGCTACCGGCGCTACTACGGCGTCGACCTCGGCGACCTGTCGTTCTACGACCTCGTCCTCGACTCGACGCACATGCTGCCAGCCGACCTGGCCACCAAGGTCGAGGACGCCGTCAAGGCCCACCTGCACCACCAGGCTGCGCACAGCGCGCCGTCGAAGGCATAGCGCGCGCCGGGCGCCGCCTCGCCGCCCCAAGCCAATTCCATGAGGGCCAAGGCGTCGAAGACGACGCCCACGACGCCGACGGCGGAAAGAGGTTGAGTCTCGCTCGGGGAAATCGAACGGGCCTTCCTCTCCCATCAAGACAAACCTTGAAGGGCGCCACGGGGTCCGAGCCTCGTGGCGAAGGCCAGGCATGCAGTGGACCCGAAGGCTGGCAAGCCTGCGCCGTCCGCGAAGCCGTCGGCCGTTGCCGGCCCCAAACGTTCCGGCGTCCTTCCTGCCGAACGTCCGCGCAAGCGCCTCGTGCGCATCCAGGCCGACACCGACCCCAAGTACGGCAAGAAGCCGGCCGACCGCACCGTCGCGGAGCTGCTGGCCGCCGGCGTCGTGCCGCTGGACAAGCCGGCGGGGCCCACGAGCCACCAGGTCGCCGCCTGGCTGCGCAACGCCCTCGGCATCGAGGAGGTCGGCCACGGCGGCACGCTGGACCCGAAGGTCACCGGCGCGCTGCCTGTCACCATCAACGGCGCCGTCAAGTCCGT
>JAXDQQ010000291.1:0-9378 GCA_034667805.1 Thermoplasmata archaeon
AGCACGACGATGGCGACGAACTGGAGGATGGCCCCGCCGCCGACCTGCGCCGAGTAGCCGGAGACCACCCACAGCAGGAGGCTCGAGCCGACGAGGACGATGCGGTACCGCTTGGCGCGGTCGTGCACCTTGGCGGCGAGCGCCAGGAACGCGGCGCTGCCCAGCACGAGGGGAAGGCCGATGGAGGCAAGGACGGCCATCCAGACCGGCCCGGCGATGGGCTGGGCGTAGGCGACGTCGGCGCCCCACGGGCCGACGGCGACGCCGAGCGGCTCGTGGAACCAGACCCAGCACGAGTACACCGCGCCAGCGGCCCCGTAGTAGAACGCCAGGGGCAACGCCCACCAGCGCTTGCCGGACCACAGGAAGAGGATGTGGTAGGCCAGCCCCGCCGCGGCGAACGCCAGCAAGGGGCCCGAAGCGAGGCGGAAGGCGACGAAGGCGCCGAAGGACGTCTGCCCGGAGGCCGCCGCGAGGTCGAGCGCGCCCTGCCCGGCCAGATAGGCGCCGAAGGCCCACCACCAGGCGACGAACGCGTCGCGCGCCAGCCCCATGCCGGATTCCACCTTGCGCGCCTGGAAGCGACGCCCAACGGCGAAGAAGGCGACGGCGGTCAGGAGATGGACGGCCGCGACCGCGGCGAGCGTCACGTTGGCCATGGCGCAGCTCCTAGGCTCAAGCGGGCACCTCGGCCACCGTGGCCGGCGCCTCGTCCTTGATGCTGCGGATGCCGTACTTGTCGCGGAGCCAGCGCGGCGGCTTGTAGGCGACGAGGATGCCGAGGGCGCCGACGATGCCGATGAGCCGGCTCGCCAGTTGCCAGGCGACATCCTGCGACAGCTCGAGGGCCGCGGCCACCACGCTGGAGCCGAACCAGAGGAGGATGCTGCCGGTCACCATGGCGATGCGGTACTTCTGCGTCCGGTCGTCGGTCTTCCGGTAAAGGCGGGCATAGGCGATGGCGGCAAGCATCTGGGGGCCGATGATCAGCAGGGTGAACCCGAGGTTGAAGGCCAGGCCGAACTCGACCTGCGGCTCCGTGCGGATGCTCCATCCGTTGTCGACGATGCGCTCCGGCGACCCGACCTTCTCGATGAGGGCGATGGTGGCCATGAACAGGATGGCGTAGAACACGCCGAGCGGCGCGAACGAGCGCTTCGACCCCGTGTAGAGGTACACCAGGTAGAACTGCAGCCCCCAGAGGGCGGCGAAGAGGACCAGCAAGACCAGCGTGATGAAGGCGTTGTAGACCCACATCTCCAGCCGGTCGGCCATGTAGAGGAGCGTGATGGCCGCGCCGAGCAGGCCCACGTAGCCCAGCGACTGCCACCAGACCACGAACATGCTCTGCGCCAGGCGCGCCTCCGCGCTGACCTTGCGGCGGCGCAGGACCTCGCCGATGTAGACGTACAGCGCGGCCGTCACGACGGAGCCGAAGACCGAGATGGCCAGGGTCGTGGTGCTCATCAGATCAGCTCCCGCAGGCGGCGCACCATGGGGTCCTCGGCGACGGACGCCGGGCGCGGCATGGGCACCGCGATGGAGGACACCGGCTGGTCGGGGCCGGCCACCGGCAAGGTGAAGCTGAACGTGCTGCCCCGGCCAGGGCCCGCCGAGCGGACCTCGATGCGCCCGCCCTGGGCCTCGACGAGTCCCTTGCAGATGTAGAGGCCGAGCCCGGTTCCGCTGGCCGGGATCGCCATGGGGTCGTGCACCTGGCTGAACGGCTGGAAGAGGCGCGCCATCTGCTCCGGCGTGAGACCGAGGCCGGTGTCGCGCACCTGCACCTCGACGTGGCCGTTGGGCTGGCGCGCGTCGACCGTGACGGTGCCGCCCGCCGGCGTGAACTTGAGGGCGTTGGAGACGAGGTTGAAGAGCACCTGGGTGAAGCGGTTGCGGTCGGCATGCACGTGCAGGCCGGGCGTGCCCTCGAAGGACAGCCCGACGCCCACCTTGCGCGCCGTCTCGTTGAAGGACTCGACGACCTCGTCCACCACGGCGTCGACCTCGACGACCGTGGGTGACAGGCGCACGCGGCCGCTTTGCAGGCGCGCGACCTCGAGGATCTCGCCGACCAGGCCGGACAGGCGGGTGACGTTGCGGTCGAGCAGGGCGACGGCCTTTCCTTGCCGCTCGTTGAGCGGGCCCATCGACTCGGCCTTGAGAAGGTGCAGCTGCAGGCGCAGCGGCGTCAGCGGCGTGTTGAGCTCGTGCGCCGCCGTGTTGAGGAACTGCGTCTTGAACGCGTTCATCTTGCGCAGCGTCTCGAGCTCCGCCTCGCGCGAGGTGGCGGCCTGCGTGGCCTCCTCGGCGCGCTTGCGCTCCGTCACGTCGCGCAGCACGCCGGTGTAGACGACCGAGCCACCCTCGCTCTCGGTGGCGGCCAAGGACAGCTCGGCGGGGAACGTGCTGCCATCTTTGCGCTGCGCCACGAGTTCGGTGGTGCCGACCAGCTGCGACGGCTCGTTGCCGGCCTCGCCGAGGAGGTGCCCTGCCGGCCGCCCGATGTCCTGCGGACGCAACCCGAAGAGGGCCATGCCGGACGGGTTGAGGTAGGTCAGCCGGCCGTCGTCGTCGAGGAGCAGGATGGCGTCCTTGGCGGTCTCCGCCAGGCTGCGGAAGCGCGCCTCGCTCTCCTCGAGGTTGCCCAGGGCGAGGCGCCGGGTCCCGGCGAGCTTCTTCAGGGTGCGGCGCCGCAACGCGTGGGCCACGCCGCCGATGAGCAGGCCGGCCACCACAAGGGTGCCTTGCGGGCCGAAGGGCTCGGCGCCGATGCTGCGCGCCACGGCGATCCAGCCGGCCAGCGCGATGCCGTCGACGACGGCCAGGCCGGGCCGCATGAGCACGAAGTAGCCGGCTCCGACCAGGAGGAGCATGAGGTAGGAGGTCTGGCCGGCGTCGCGCGTGACCCAGAGGACCGCCAGGGCATGGAGGATGACCAGGGCTGCCAAGGCCGTGGAGGCGAGGTGGAGGTAGGCGTCCGGCCAGCCCGATTGGCGGACCCACAGGCCGACGCTGGCCAGGAGGAGGCCCATGCTGGCCGTGGCAGCCCACAGCCAGGCAGCGGCCGTCCCGGAGAGGTAGAAGAAGATGGTGCCGGAGAAGACGACGTAGACGGCCCCCACGAACAGGAGGATCGGCGGCAGCGAGGCTCGGGCGGCGCTGGCCATCAGCTGGCGTTCGCTCTCGGCGGCCCCCTGGGAAACCTCAGGGGTCCTTGCCGCCTCGGTGGCGGGCACAGGGCTTCGTCTGCTGGCCAAGCATTTAAGTGATTCCCGCGTTCGTATTAAAGGCAAACAAACCGAATGGGGGGCGGTCGGTCCCCACCCTCGGTGCCGCGCCCGGAAGCTCCCGATGACCCCATCCCCCCTGGCCCCCACTGCCCCCCGCCCCCAGACCATCCTCCTGGTGGACGACGAGCCGGACATCCTGGAATCCCTGGGCGACCTGTTCAGCGCCGCCCTGCCCAACGCCAAGGTCCTGACCGCCCCCTCCGGCGACGAGGCCCTGGTCCTCCTGGGCCAGCAGAACGTGGACCTCATCGTCTCCGACTACAAGATGCCGGGCATGAACGGGCTGCAGTTCCTCGAGAAGGCCCTCGTCCTGGCCCCCCAGGTCCCGCGCATCATGATGACCGCGTTCCCCGACCTCGAGATCGCCATCGCCGCCATCAACGACGCCCGCATCGAGACCTTCTTCACCAAGCCGCTCGACCCGGACAAGATCCTCAGCGTCGTCTCCGACGCGCTCTCCGGCCGCAAGGCCAAGGCGCAGCGCGACCAGGCGCTGGCGCGCGCCCTCGACGAGGCGCGCCGCAAGGCCGCCGCCAAGCCGCGCGGGGGCGCCGCATGAGCGACACCCGCGTCCAGGCCCAGGCGGTCCTCGACGACCTGGTGGGCCGCGGCGCCTTGGGCGCCGGGCTGGTCGGCCGCGACGGCCTGCCGGTCCTGCTGCGCTTCCCGCGGCCGGTGCAGGAGGAGACCTTCAGCGCCATGACGGCGGCCCTGCTGGGCGCCGCCGAGGCGGCCCTGCTCGAACTGGCCGAGCAGGCGGCCGCCGTCGCCACCGTCGAAGCCGGCCGCGTCCGCCTCTTCGTGTCCGGCCTCGACGAGACGCACCTTCTCGTCGTGGCCGCCCCGGTCGGGCTTGACGCGAGCAAGCTGGGCGCCGCCATCGATGCCGCGCGCGGCAAGCTGCGCACCCTGATCGGAGGTTAGCATGGCTGCCGGGCCCACGGGGCGCTTCGGCGTGCCGGCCCTCGACCGCTCCCTGGGGGACATCCCGGCCGGCGGCCTCGTCCTGGTCCGGCACGACCCCATGGTCGACGCGGCCCCGTTCGCCCTGCAGGCCGCCGCCAGCCACCTCCACCTCGGCCACGAGGTCGTGTACCTGGTCAGCAACCGCAGCCCGAGCCGCACTCTGGAGGCCCTGGAGGCGGTCGACTCGCATCCGGACCGCCGGCTGCTGCACTTCGTCGATGCCCACACGGCCCTCATGGGCGCGTCGGACGTGGCGTCCTACAGCGTCCAGAACCCCGCCGACCTTGCCCAGGTCGTGGCCCGCCTCGACCAGGCTGCGCGCGACCATCCCCAAGCCGTCCTCGTCGTGGACTCCTTGAGCGGACTGCTTGACCACACCGAGGAGGCGCGCTTCTTGGCGACCTTGCCCCGCCTGCAGGCCGCCGCCCGTAAGTTCCGCTTCTGCGCCGCCTTGTGGACCGCATGGCCCTACTCCGAGGACATGGAGAAGGCGCTGTCGGGGTTCGACGCCGTGGTCAACCTGCGCGGCGTCGAGGAGCGTGTCGTCCTGCACCAGACCATGGCCGTCGAGCGCAGCAAATGGAGCGGCCCGGCTCCCCCGATGTTGTACAAGGTGGACCATCCCGGCGGCGTCCTCGTCTACGTGCCCAAGGTCGTCGTGCTCGGGCCGGCGAGCGCCGGCAAAACGACGTTCGTGCATTCGCTGTCCGGCAGCGCCTTGAGCGTTGAGCGGATGGGGACCACCGTCGCCATGGACCGCGGAACCGTCACCCTGGATGGCGTCAAGGTGGAGGTCTTCGGGACTCCCGGCCAAGCGCGGTTCGACCCGCTGCTGCCCACGCTGGCCAGCCAGGCCGTGGGCGCGATCCTCATCGTGGACGCGTCGCGGCCCGAGACCTTCGGCCGCGCCAAGGAGATGCTGCAGAAGGTGTGGAAGCGCGGCCTGCGCGCCGTCATCGCCCTCAACAAGTCCGACCTGCCGGGCGCCCTCACGCCCGACGAGGCGCGCCGCCGCCTCACGCCGCCGCCCGGCGTGGATATGATGGCGTGCGTCGCCACCGATGCCGCGTCGGCCGGAGTCGTGCTGCGCAAGCTCGTCGACGACGTGCTGAAGTCGGGCGCCCCCGCCGGCGGCCCCGGCCCCGCCGCGCAAGGCGGAGGCGCGGCATGACCGTGCACGTCCCCACGGGGGTCAAGCGCCTCGACGCCCTCCTCGGCGGCGGCGTCCCCGCCGGCTCGGCCGTCATGGTGTACGGCCCGCCCTTCTTGGGCAAGGAGACGCTCGCGCGGCGCTTCGTGCTGGCCAGCCTGGCCGCCGGGCTGCCGTCCGTCTACGTGCTCACCAACGCGGCCACCGAGGAGGTCCGCAAGGACCTCGGCGCCGCCGACCCCAAGTACAAGCAGGCCGAGGCCGAGCACCGCTCGCGCTTCGTCGACACGTATTCGCGCGGCATCGGCGCTGCCGACTCGTTCAAGGACGCGGCGTACCTCGACGGCGCGCTCGACCTCAACGGCATCAGCCTCGCCGTCAACAAGGCGCAGGCCGCCATCCTGGGCAAGCACGAGGCGCACGCCTTGGTCGTCGATTCCGTGTCGACGCTCATCGCGTACTCCTCGGCGCAGACGGCGTTCCGCTTCCTGCAGACCCTCATCGGCCGCACGCGCCGCGTCGGCGCGACCGGCTTGTACCTCATGGACCAGGGCATGCACACCGACGCCGACGTCCAGATGTTCAAGCACCTGATGACCGGCACCATCGAGCTACGCGAGTCGGCGGGCAAGACGCAGGTGCAGATCGCCGGGTTGGGCGCCTCGTCGGCGCCCGGCTGGGTCGAGTACAAGTTCGACGAGAAGGCCTTCGAGATCACCGGCTCGTTCGCAGCGGGGAGGATCCGTTGAGCCTGGCCCGGCACGCCGACATGTCTGGTCCACCGCTGGACTCATGCGCGCCGCCGATCGTGGAGGCATGGACGAGGCGATCGGCGTGAACCCCGTGGCAGGAAGGAAGGTGCAGGCGCGCCGGGAACGCCGGCGCAGGCCGGACGGCCAGGCCGCCGTCTCGGACACCGTCGGCAACATCCTGCTCGTCGGCATCACGGTCGGCATGGCGGCCGGCCTCGGATTCCTCCTTCTCTCCTTCGACGGCCCGGAGGCCGTGCCGCAGGTCAACCTCGGCGTGCGCGTCGAGCCGGGCAACGCCAACTGGGGCAACGGCGACGAGACCATCGTGATCCACCACGGCGGCGGCGATGCCGTCGAGGCCAGCGCGATCGCTGTCCGGTACAGCATCAACAACGGTCCCGTGACAACCGTGACCGGCAACGCCTTGGCGACGGGCAACGCCGCCAACGCCGCCGTGTTCGCCGACGGCCGCTTCTCCATCGGCGAGAGCTGGCGCAGCTCCAACCTCAACCTCCCCGCCACCGCGAAGGTGCACGTCAACGTCGTCCACCGCGGCGGCGCCAGCTCGGCCCTCGTCGCGGTGGACCTCATCCCGGCGCAGGTCTCGGCCGGCTCGAACTGCCCCTTCGACACGTCCGCGCCGACGGGCAGCTGGACGCAGTCCCCGCCTGACCTCACCATCACGTCCAACACCGCCGTCACGCTGACCCTGCAGCTCACCGACGGCTGCGCCGGCGTGGACCCGGCCAACGTGCCGCACATCTACTGGGCGATCAGCCCGACCGCGCCCACCCACAAGGGCGCCATGACCAGCCTGGGCAACGACCAGTGGCGCGCCACCCTCCCCCTCCCCGCCGGCGGCTGGAGCCAGCAGGGCCTCAAGACGCTGCAGTACTACGCCACGCCGCTGGCCGACCTGCGCGGCAACAGCGCCTCGAGCATCGTGCGCAACGACGTCATCGAGCTTGTCGGCGCCACCATGCAGTACATCACGGTCCCCGGGACCACCGTCGTCGCCCCGACGCCCGCCATGACGTCCCCAGGCAACATGGGCGCCGCGGACGGCCTCTTCGCGACGCTGACGGAAGCCAACACGACGCCGGCCTGCACGCCCGGGACCGTGACCCTCTCCACCAACGCCGAGGCCAGCACGGTGGGCACGTGGGCGAGCACGGGGACGGCGCCGACCGACGCCACCACCGACAACAGCGGCTATCGCACCTTCGCCAACGCGCCGACCTCCACGAGCACCGGCACCCAGCTTCGCCTGGGCTTCCCGAATCCGACGGCAGGCTGCACGATCACTTCGGTCAAGGTGCTCGTCGACCAACGTGTCCAGACCACGTTTATCGACGACGGCTGGCGCATCTATGCCTGTTTTGCCGGAAGCGCGTGCGGGACCACCGCGACCGCGACCCAGCTCGCCAGCTCGTCGGACGCCGTCCGGACCTTCGACCTCACCACGCTGCGCCCAGGCGGCGGCTCGTGGTCGTGGACGGACGTCAACAACTTCGAGACCGCCATCCAGCCGGTCCAATCGGGCGCCGGCCGCGACGGCACCTGGCGCGTGGACCACGTGCAGCTCCAGGTCATCTCCGTCACCAGCCCCGCCGCCTACACCGGCATCGCGCAACTCGACTGGACCGGCATCGTCGCAGGCAGCGCGCATTACGTCGACATCGGCTACACGGGCGCCGCGGACGAGTCCTTCGTGGTCAACGTGTGGGACTGGTCGACCTCGACCTTCAACACCCGCAGCCCGCAGCTCTCCGCCACCACCCTGTCGCAGTACGTGTATTTGATGACGGCAAACGAGGTCTCGGGCAGCGGCCAGGTGCGCCTGCGCATCGCCGACTTCAACCCCGTCGATACCACCTTGAGCACGGTCAACCTGGACTACGCGAGGATCGACACCGCATGACGCCGCCACGCCGCCGTCCCGACGAGCCCGCCGTCTCCAGCGTCCTGGGCGCCATCCTCGTCTTCGGGCTCCTCATCATGACGCTGGTGACCGTGCAGGTCAACTTCGTCCCCGTCTGGGACAAGCAGCGCGAACGCGACCAGAGCCTGCGCGTCACGCAGCAGATGGGCACCATCAAGGCCGACCTCGAGCGAATCGCCGCCAACCAGACCGGCACCGCGCTCTCCGAGCCCATCACCCTGACCCGCGAGCGCGGCTTCTCGTTCTTCGGCGCCACCGTCCTACCCGGCACGGCCCGCTATACACCGACCTCCACCGGCGCCGGCATGACGCTGGCGTCGTCCAACCCGGTGGCCATCCAAAGCGCCAGCGGCCAGTCGCTGTACGGCCTCAGCGAGGACTGGAGCTGGACCGGCAGCAGCATCGCGTCGATCCTCGACATCGCCCACCTGCGGCTGCGCATCCCCAACCCGCAAGGCCTGCCAACCGGCGGCGGCTCGCTCGTCTTGACAGTGCTCGACGCCTCCGCCAACTGCGTGGGGGAGATCCGCCTCGTCCATTCGGGCACGACGCTCACGGGCAAGTCCATCGAGACCCAGGTGTACCCTTCGCGCGTCCCCGCCGCCGCCACCTGCGACCCGTCGCCCATCGACATCCAGTACAACTTCATCGGCGCGGCCGCCGGCACCCCCGCGACCCATTACTTCTACGTCGATGCCCTCGACACGCCGTTCTCCTCGGTGCTGGCCGGCATCGCGGCGAGCCAGTTCCCGCTGACCGTCGGCTTCACGCAGGGTAACACGGCTGGCCAGGGCACGATGGTGTACGACCAGTCCACCGTCTTCGGCCCCGTGCGCAAGGGCGGCAGCGGCGTCGTGCACTCCAGCCTGAACGAGCAGTTGCTCACGGGCACGTTCTTCGTCGAGCTCAACCACCAGCGCCTGGAGCCGCAGACCTACTCGTTCGAGTACGGGGCGCTCATGCTCGACCAGCCCGACGGAGCGGCCATGGTCGGGCCGCCGAGCTTCTCGGTGGCCACGACGACCGGACAGTCGGCCCTGGCGTGGGCGTTCCCGGTGCTCGTCGGCGGCTCTTCCGCCGTCTCGGGCGCGCCGGCCGCCACCGTGACCCTCACGCCGACGGGGACCGGCCAGTCCCTCGACCTCGCGGCGCAGGACATCAGCATCACGCTCACGACATCGCATCCGGCGGCGTGGGCCGAGTTCTGGCGCGCACGGATGGCCTTGGCGGGGCTGTCGGAGACACCGGTCACGCCGCTCGCGCCCTGCGTCACGC
>JAXDQQ010000292.1:0-6716 GCA_034667805.1 Thermoplasmata archaeon
CGCGCAGCGCGAGGCTACGGCGTACGCGGCGTTCCGCACGGCGTTCGGCAAGCGGCTCGAGGAGCAGCCGCTGCTCGCCGACGCCTTGGCCCGGCTGCGCGAGGCGGCCGACCGCGCGGAGGCCGGCGCCTTCGCGACCGTGGACGCGTGGCTGGCGTCGCTGGCGCCGAAGGCCAAGCCCGACCAGATCCTCCTGGTGCGCGTGCTCGTCAGCCTGCACAAGGCCGTGGCGACGCGGCGCGCGCCCGGCCTGCTGCACGAGGCGATGTCCGTGCTCGGCGGCAACGGCATCGAGGAGCGCTTCTCCGTCCTGCCGCGGCTGTGGCGCGACTCGGTCATCCTGGAGACGTGGGAAGGGCCGTACACGCTTCTGCTGGCGCAGGCGTTGGGCGACCTGCGGCGCGGCGGGACCGCCGGCCACGAGGCGTCCTTCGTCAAGGGTTGGCTCGGCAAGGCGGACGCGGAGCTGGCCAAGGAGTTGGCGGCGGTCCTGGCGGGCGGCGACGACCGCAAGGCGATGCTGAAGTGGAAGGCGTTGGCGCACCGCCTGGTCGAGGCCTGGGAAGAGCGGGCGCTGGCGTCGCTCAAGTGACGCCGACCGACCGGCCACGGATTGCACGGATTCCACGGCAGCGTTGGGTCCGTGCAATCCGTGCAATCCGTGGCTCGGTCGTCGTGGGCGTAGGGTCACGCGACGGCCTGGACTTCCTTGGCCATCGGCAGCGGCTTGGCCTTGAGCTTGTTGGGCCGCGCCGGCGTCGACTTCTTCGCCTTGGGCTTGCGCTTGGTCGGGTCCGCCTCGCGCACGATGCAGGCGAGCCAGCAGTGGCCCTTGATCTTGAACTGCGGCAAGACGACGAAGCGCGCCTCGCGGATGTCGTCGACGCGCCAGCCGTGGCGGAAGGTGTCGATGATCTCGGCCTGGCTGACGCGGCGGGGGCCGCCCCACGATGGGTCCTCCCAGTCGCTCAGGCAGAGGATGAACAGGCGGCCGCCCGGTTCGAGGATGCGGGCCAGCTGCTCGGCGTAGAGTTCACGCTCCGGGTCGGAGAACGTGTGGAACAGGCCGCAGTCGATGACGGTGTCGAAGGTGCGGTCGAGGTGCTCCATCTCGAGCGCGTCGCCGACGAGGAAGGTGGCCTGGAGGTTGCGCAACTTGGCCTTGGCGCGGGCCTGGTCGATGGCTCCGGGCACGATGTCGATGCCCCAGGCCTCGTTGCCGCGCTCGGCCATCTCGAGGGCGACCTCGCCGGTCCCGCAGCCCACGTCGATGACGGAGCCCGTGACGAGGCCCTCGTTGGCGAGCTCCACGAAGGCGGGCTGGGCCCGTCCGATGTCCCAGGGAGGCCGGCCGCCGCGGTACGCGTCGCGGAAGAACGGGTCGGCCATCCAATGCGTATGTTGTCGCTCCAAGGACAAAACCCTAGCGCAGATTCAGCCGATTGCCCTTCGGGCCGGTTTTCGATTGGATTGGCCGGATTCGGTGGCCGCGCGGCTTCAAAATCCGGGGAATCCAGGTCAGCGAGGTGCCGGAGGCTTCCGTTGAATCCGCAACTGGTCCTTCCAGGTCAAGTATCGTTGGCCCAGGTAGTTGGCTGGCGTGGACACCGGGAGGGCGAGCAGCTGCGACAGCGCGGGACGGAGGCCGAGGACGTCGTGCCAGAAGGAGAACGCGAGGACCGTGATGCCAAGCCCCACCAGGGCGACGGCATGGAACAGGAGGAAGCGGTGGTGGCCGGGGCGACGGCGCTCCAGGCTGCGGAACGTCACCAGGCTGTGGCCCATGAAGCCCCACAGGATGCTGAGCTCCGTCGCCAGGGCGCTTGCCAGGTGCGGCTCCACCGCTAGGCGGCCCTCGAAGAACACGAACAGGAGGAAGTTCACGGCCGCCGCGGTCGCGCCGACGGCGAGGAACAGCCCGGTCTTCCAGCCGTGGTCGGCAAGGAACGAGCGTAAGCCGGACCGGCGAAGCGGCGCGACGTCATGCCCAGAGGCCATCGCCGGACGGGGAGGATCGGCCATGCTCACGACCAGTAGCCGAACAGGTGGTGCGCCAGGCCGTGCGCGCCCAGCATGACGCCGGCGACCACGTAGGCGGACCACGCCCAAGGGTGCCGGACGGTCGAGCCCAGCGCCGCGATGGCGGGGAACGCGGCGACGACGTAGCGCGGCAGCGCGGCGGCCGGGGTGCCGGACGTGCAGATGGCCGTGAGGAAGATGACGAGGCTGTACACGAACGACGGCGAGGCCTTCCCGCGTTTCCACAGGACGACCAGCCCGGCGACGATGGGGATGGAGAAGAGCACGTCGCGCACCACGAAGTCGATGGGCGACAGGTTTCCGTTCTGGATGGCGCCGCCCTGCAACGTGAACCAGCCGTGCAGGAGCCAGTCGAAGTGCATCCAGGGCCAGGTGACCTTCCCGCCCCACGGCCGCTGCGACTCGTAGTAGCCCAGCACCTCGCCGGTCTGGTACCACATCCAGAGGCAGATGGCCAACCCCGACGCGGACACCAGCGCGAAGGCGACGTAGCGGCGCGGGACCTTCCAGGCGCGCCATGGGAAGGCCGCAAGCAGCAAGGCCGGGCCGCCGAGGTAGCGGGCGCAGGCCGCCAGCCCGGCCGAGAGGCCGCCGGCCACCTGCCAGCCGCGCTCGAGGGCCGCGATGGCGACGGCGGCGAGGAAGACGTACAGGCCTTCCGAGTAGGCCACCGTCCCGTAGACGAGCCATGACGGGAACAGCGCCAGGGCCATGGCGCCGCGCGGCCCCCAGTGCCACGCCACGACGGCGACGGCGGCGAGGCTCAGGACGTTGTTGAGGACGACCGCGGCGACGGCCGAGCCGCCGAGCGCGCGGATGAGCATCGGGTAGAGGAACGCGAAGTGGACCGAGTCGCCGGAACCGTCGAAATGGTGCGCGTAGCCGTTCATCGCGATGCCGAGGTAGTGCTCGCCGTCCCAGTTCCAGGCGATGCGGTGCCAGAAGTCGGCCGGCTGGTCGAGGACGACGTACGCGACCAGCAGGGTCGCCATCTTGGCGGCGGCAGCGACGGCCACCGGCAGGACGATGGGCCTTACGCGGTCCCAGCGCGTGGGCGGCGGCGGCACGGGCGGCGCGCCCGCGGGCACCGACGGCGGCAACGCGGTCGGCCCGCTGGGTCCAAGGTCCGCCACGGGCTTGCCCTTGGCCAAAGGCGGCTGGCCGTCGACCGAGGGCTCCCCCGGGAACGCCGCCACCATCGCCTTCGCCATGGGCTTCGACGGCCACCACGCCAAGGCCTTCATCCGCTTTGCCATCGGGCGGCCGATGGCAGCGCCGCCGCCCCCTCCGCCCCCTCCACCGCCACCGCCGCCACCGCCGCACAGCTCGAAGGAGAAGGCCGAGGCGAAGGCGGCGCGCAAGGCCTTGGGGCTCCCGGTCCGCGGCGACGCCGAGGCGGGCCGAGCCAAGACGCCGTACCCGCCGAAGGGTGGGCGCAATTCGGGCGGCCGCGGCGGGGGACGCTGAGCCATGGCCGACAAGCGGGGAGCCGGGAGGTCCGGTGGACCGGGCGCGTCGGGAGGGCTCTCGATCCTGTGGGCGGAGGACGACCGGCAGGACCAGCAGCTCATCCGCGCCGCCCTGGAGGATTCCCGGCCCTCGCCTGACGTCACCTTCGTCGAGGACGGAGTCTCCCTGCTGCAAGGCGTTGGCGCCGCGCTGCCCGGGCTCGTGGTCCTCGACCTCAAGATGCCCCGCATGGGCGGCCTCGATGCCCTGCGCCGCCTGCGCGAGGAGCCGGCGACGCGCCACGTCCCGGTGATCGTGTTCAGCTCCGGTAGCATGCCGGACGAGATCGCGCAATGCCGCGCGCTCGGTGTCCTCGACACCGTGCAGAAACCCATCGAGTTCGGCGCGTTCGTTGCGGCCGTGCAGGGCATCGTCCGGACCGCGTCGGCCCTCCATGCGGACTAGGACCGATCCCAGGCGGAGCGCCCTGGCTAGGACAAAGCTCGGGGCGCTGGTTGGCCCAAGGGTTTTTCCCTACGGGTCAGATGGAAGCCGTCGCGTGACCAATGGACCAGCAGGCTTCGTTTGCAGGAGGGAAGTCGCGCAAGGCCCGTTCCGCCTCGTCCGCGGCTCCCGGGCCTCCCGTGCCGGGCCCGCCTCCTTCCGACACCGGAGCCCTCGAAAAGACGGCGCCAGGCCCACGCAGCGATGGCCATGGCCAGGACATGCGGCCCCGCGCCGGCTACCTGCACATCGGTCCGGACTGGCGCATCACCTTCGCCCACCTTGAGGGCGGCCAACCCACGGAACGGACGCCGCAGGAGATCGAAGGGAGGGTCCTCTGGGACCTCTATCCCGAGCTGGCCGGCTCGCCCTTCGAGGCGCATTACCGCGCGGTGATGGCGGACCGCGTGCCCCGCACCTTCGACGCCGTGTACGGACCGGCCAACCTGCTCCTGGAGAACCGCCTCTACCCCGCCGGCGACGGCATCGCCCTGGTGTACGAGGATGTGACGCGGCGGAAGCAGCTGCAAAGCCAGTTGGACCGGCGGAACCGCCAGCAGGAAGCGGTCGCGCGCCTGGGCCAGGCCGCGCTGGAAGGGTCCGATGTCTCCACCATGTTCGACCGCGCCGCCACCGAGGTCGCGCAGGCCCTCGGCGTCGAGTTCGCCAAGATCGTCGAGCCCACCGGCGACGGCAAGACGCTGATCCTGCGCGCCGGCGTCGGCTGGCGCGACGGCATCGTCGGCCAGGCCACGATGTCGGCCGAGGGCCGGTCGCAGGCCGTCTACGCCCTGCAGGCGCACGGGCCCGTCATCGTCTCGGACTTCGCGACGGAGACGCGCTTCACGGCGTCATCGCTCTTCGTGGAGCATGGCATCGTGAGCGGGCTGTCCGTCCTCATCGGCCCGCGCGACCAGCCCATCGGCGTGCTGGGGGCGCACAGCCGCGAGCGCCGCGAGTTCACGCAGGACGACCTGAACTTCATGCAGGCCGTGGCCAACCTCCTGGCCGCCGCCATCACGCGCAGCCGCATCGAGGCCGAGCTGCGCCGCCACCGCGACGCGCTGGCCGAGGACATCGAGCGCCGGCGGGAGCTCGAGATCCAGCTCGGCCGGCGGAACCTCCAGCAAGAGGCGGTCGCGCGCCTTGGCCAGGCCGCGCTGGAAGGCGTCGAGGTCCCGTACCTCCTCGACCAGGCCGTGCACGAGGTCGCGCAGGCCCTCGGCGTCGAGTTCACCAAGTTCGTCATGCCCAGCGGCGACGGCAGGACGCTGCTGCTGCGCTCCGGCGTGGGTTGGCGCAAAGGCGTCATCGGCGAGGCCCGCCTCTCCGCCGCCAGCCAGTCACAGGCGGGCTACGCGCTGAAGGCGCACGGGCCCGTCATCGTCGACGAGATGGCCAACGAGACGCGCTTCTCGCCGCCGCCGCTCTTCGTGGAGCACGGCATCGTGAGCGGGCTGTCCGTCCTCGTCGGCCCGCGCGACCAGCCCATCGGCGTGCTGGGAGCGCATAGCCGCGAACGCCGGCATTTCACGCAGGACGACCTGAACTTCATGCAGGCCGTGGCCAACCTCCTGGCCGCCGCCATCACGCGCAACCGCATCGATTCCGAGCTGCGCCGGCACCGCGACGACCTTGAGGGGCTCGTGCAGGAGCGCACCCGGCGCCTGGAGGCCATGAACAAGGAGCTGGCGGCGTTCAGCTACTCCGTCAGCCACGACCTGCGCACGCCGCTGCGCGCCATCGACGGCTTCAGCCAGATCCTGGTGCGGCAGCACGCCGAGGCCCTGCCGCCCTCCGCGCAGGCCCTGCTTGGAAAGGTCCAGGAGAACGCCCAGCGGATGGGCCACCTCATCGAGGCCTTGCTCAGCCTGTCGCGCCTCGGCCGCAAGGAGCTGGAGATGGCGGACGTCGACCTCGGCGCGTTGGCCGACCAGGCGCTGTCAGTGCTGGCGGCCGCCTCGCCGGACCGCCGCGTCGCGGTGAGCGTCGCGCCGGACCTCGTTGCGCGCGGCGACCCGGAGCTCCTGCTGGTCCTCATGGGGAACCTTCTGGGCAACGCGTGGAAGTTCAGCTCGGGCCGCGCCAAGGCGCGCATCGAGGTCGGGCGCGACCGGACGGCCGCCGAGCCGACGTTCTTCGTGCGCGACAACGGCGCCGGCTTCGACATGGAGCACGCGGACAACCTGTTCCAGCCCTTCCAGCGCCTGCACTCGACGTCGGAGTTCGAGGGCACCGGCGTCGGCCTGGCCACCGTCCACCGCATCGTCTTGCGCCACGGCGGCCGCGTCTGGGCCGAGGCGGAGCCCGGCAAGGGCGCGACGTTCTGGTTCACGCTCCCCGGCACGGTGCCTGGGGCATCTCCGGCATCTCCTGTCGGGTCTCCGGCGGCCTCGCCCGATTCGCCGCCGTCCGCCTTCTGAGCCTCGGCGCGCTTCGGCGACGCCACCGCAACCTTTCAGGCTGGGCGCGGCGGTCGACCCTTGTGAGCCCGCGTGCCGCCCTGCCCCGCCGGAGGCCCCTCCCTTCCATCGTCTCCACCATCCCGGCCCGCGTCCCCGCCGTTGTCCTCCTCCTCGCGCTCCTGGCCGGCTGCATCAAGGGACCGGACAACGGGTCGACGTCGGGCGCCATCCCGCCGACCGATGGGCCGTCCTCCTCGTCGGATTCTCTCCGCCTCGTCGAATTGGCATCAGGCTTCGACGCACCGCTCTTCGTGACGG
>JAXDQQ010000293.1:0-3696 GCA_034667805.1 Thermoplasmata archaeon
CGCGTGGCGAGCCCGACCTCGAACAGGAGCAAGATGGCGCCGATGGCCGCGAAGGCGAGGAGGACCTCGGCGCGTGTACCGGCGGGCTCGGCCCCCGTCAGGTCTGCCAGGCGAAGCGGGCCGCCAAGGAGGCCCGCCGCCAGCAGGACGCCGGCGACGAGTTCGCCGAGCACGGGCGGCATGCGCAGGCGCGCGGCCGCCTCGCCGCCCAGCTTCGCCGCGACGAGCACGACGGCCAGGTCGTAGAGGATCGGCCCGGCCGACACGGACACGGCGCGAGAAGCCGCGGCGCGGTCAAAGGCATGCCGAGGTCGCGGCCCGGAGCGAAGGGACTTCCAGGCCGAGGCCGGTCTTCGAGGCATGGACCGCGACCCTCTGCGCGGCAAGACGCTGCGCTGGACCTTCCAGGACGGACCGACGGCGGGCACGACCTACGAGCACGAGTTCGGCCGCGACGGCAAGGTCGCCTACCGGCAGGTCGGCGGCGCGTCGGGCGAAGGCCACCGCGCCGACTACGAGGTCGTCCACGTGCGCTCCGGCATCGTGGCGGTGTCCTACCTGGCGCCCTCGGGCTTCACGCTGACGAGCCTCCTCGACTTCGACGGCGCCACCATCGTCGCCTTCGCCTCGAACGAGAAGCAGCTCGTCGTCCAGCACGGCACCTTCGAGCACCATGCCGGCGCCCGGCCGATCGACACGAGCGTGCCCCCTATGACCAAGGAAGCGCCGGCGACCAAGGCGGCGAAGGCGCGTCCTACCCGGCCAGCTCGCCGAGGATCCGCGCGCAAGCTTCGCGTCCCTTGAAGAACGACGACAGGCGGAACGATTCCTCAGGGGCATGCATGTTCTCGTCGCGGTGACCGAAGCCGCATAGGATGGGCTCGACGCCGAGGCGCTTCTTCATGTCGGCCACGGCGGGGATGGAGCCGCCTTCGGGGATGAGGACCGGTTTCTTCTGCCACGTCGCCTCCAAGGCGCGCTCGACGGCCTTGACGAGCGGGTGGTCGGGGTCGGCTCGGACCCCTGCGCCGGTGCTCAGGACAGTGACCTTGACCTTCGTGCCGGGTTTGGCGAGGCTCTTGATGTGCTTCTCGACGAGCTTGGCGATCTTCTTGGGCTCCTGGTTCGCGACGAGGCGGCAGCTGACCTTGGCGTGGGCGTGCGCCGGGATGACGGTCTTGGCGCCCTCGCCGGTGTAGCCCCCGTAGATGCCGTTGATCTCCAAGGTGGGACGGACGCCGATGCGTTCGTACGGCGTCCAGCCTTTCTCCCCGAACAGCGCGTTGACGCCAGTCTGCTTCTTCAGCGAGGCTTCGGATTCGGCGACCTTGGCGAGGCGGGCGCGTTCGGCCTTGGAGGCGTCGACGACGTCGTCGTAGAAGCCCGGGATGAGCACTTTCCCCGTCTTCGGGTCCTTGAGGCTCGCCAGCATGTGCACCAGCGCCTCGTTCGGGTTCCACAGGATGCCGCCGAACGTGCCGGAGTGAAGGTCCTTCATCGGGCCCTCCACGTCGACCTGGAAGTAGTCGAGGCCGCGCAGCGTGTGCGTCAGCGCCGGCTGGCCTTCGCCATGCATGGGCGAGTCGGAGACGATGAGCAGGTCGGCCTGCAGGTCCTTGCCTGCCTTGTCGATGACCTCGGAGAAGTGCAGCGAGCCCATCTCCTCCTCGCCCTCGAAGACGAACTTGAGGTTCACCGGCAGTTTCCCGGTCGCCTTGAGCCAGGCCTCGGCCGCGAAGAGGTGGCAGATGAGCTGGCCCTTGTCGTCGGTCGTGCCGCGGCCCCACACGCGCCCGTCAGCGACGCGGGCCTCGAACGGCTCGTACTGCCAGCCATCGGACTTCTTCGCGGGCTGCACGTCGTAGTGGCCGTAGACCAGCAGCGTCGGCGCCTTGGGCCCGGCGTGCAGCCAGTCGGCGACGATAGACGGCAGGCCCGATGTCGGCACGAGGCGGACGTTCTCCAGGCCGGCCTTCTTCAGCCGCGCCATGATCCACTCGGCGGCGCGCTTGACGTCCGCGGCATAGGCCGGGTCGGCCGACACCGAAGGGATGCGGACCAGTTCTTGCAGCTCCGCCAGGTGGGCCTCCTTGTTCTTCTCCAGGTGGGCGAGGACCTTGGCGGGCGTCTGCATGGCCGGCGCCAGCGGGCGGAGGTCGTTAAGGCTGACGCGGGTGCGGCCGTCGTTGCCGCCGGGCTCCTAGCCCACGTCGTGGTGCAGGTGGTCCTCGGCCACGATGCGGTCGAAGGCCGGCCGGTCGTTCCATTCCTCGTGCATGCGCGTCAGCAGGCGTTCCGGCGGTTGCTCGGCCGGCTCCTGGGCGTGCGCAGCCTGGAGGGCGGCATACAACTGCTCCGTGCTCATCGACTCGACGATCCCGGTGCTCCAGTGGCTCATGGCAAGCCTTTGACATACGGAAGCCACGGTAAAGTGTCGTGCTTCGGGTCGTTTGGACCTAGCCTGACCGGGCCGAGCCCCACATGGCCCGCAGGCCGCCCGCCGGCCGGCGGCGCGGCTCCACCTTCGATCCTTGGGGCTGGGGCAGCCCCCACGCTTGCCGCAGGGGCACCGGCCTGCTGCGGAGCCCAGCCTTGACGACGTCCGTCACGTCCTCCATCGTTCCCCCATACCGGATGGCTTTGCCGTCGGCGTCGCGGGCCACGACCCACCCACGTTGCCGGATGTGCCGTTCGCCAAGCGGCGTCCGGAGCCGCACCGTGTGCTCGTAAGACAGCCCCTCGGCGATCGCGGTGCCGACGACTGCCTTCAACTGGACCCTGTCGTCCGGATGGACGAACGCCGCGACGAACTCCATGCAGCTCCGCCCCGGCTGCGCAGCGACGCCCAGGACGCGCCAACCGTCCTCCGACACCGTCGACCGGCCACCCACGGGGTCCCACTCCCAGGCCCCGACCGGGGGCTTGGGAAGGAGCGAGGCGACCTGGAGGGCGTCGGAGCGCTTGACCTCGTAGACGGGATGCCACGTCCCGATGCGCCCGACCAGGCCTGCCCGGACAAGGTCGGAGATGCGGCGCCGCACCACCTTCTCGGAACAGCCCAGGCGATGGCTCAACTCGGGGACGTTGAGCCGGGATCCGTCCAAGAGGGCGCGCACGATCGCCCGGGATTGCCCGACGCGCATCGCTGCAAGCCAGCGCCGATGCCGGGCCGGGATGCCCGCCGGGAACACGCGCCTATCGCGTCCGGCCTTCTCGATGGCCACCTTGCCGGCCCGTTGCAGGAGGGCGAGGTGATGGGCGATGGTGTGCCACGAGCGGCCGACGCGGTCCGCGATCTCGCTGACGTGGATGCCGGGGTCCTCCTCGACCAAGGATTGGATGAGGGCCCGGTTCGCCTCGCCTTCCACGCTGGCCTTCACGGGCAAGCCTCGGCTAGGCAGCGGACCGTCGGCGAGCCGGCGGCAAGACCGGACTGTTCCAGATTCGTACAGCACCTGCGCCCGGCCCACCAAGACCAGGATCGTGCGGCAACCTGCTTCCTTCGCAAATAGGCCTTGGGGTGCTACCCGGACCTCGCCAAAGCTCCCGCACCCTTCGATTGTTGACGCGTCAGGCCAGTCGACCCTCGCGCCGCCGCGCCAGACCGGGCCGGATGGCGACATAGTAGGAGAGGAACACCAGGTAGCCGAGCAGCAGCAGCCCGGCCCACGTGTGCCGGTCGCCGGCGTCGAAGCC
>JAXDQQ010000294.1:0-2855 GCA_034667805.1 Thermoplasmata archaeon
GACGGTCGGGGAGTGTTCCTACAGCAACGCTTGCAGGGCGCGGAACCGACCGCGGCAGGCCCGGCGCTCGAGAACCCATCGGGTTTCGACCCGAAGCTCCGTCGAGAAGCGGACCTAAAGGTCAGCAGCCGCGGCACACGCTGCCCGTGATGCGGCGGGCGCGCGCGTCGCGGTCCTTGGTCACCTCGGGCGGAAGCAGGACAGCCTTGCCACCACGGTGCGCCGGCCGGGCTTCCCGGGCCTCGAGCCTCCGTTCAGCGCGGTTGCGCGCCTGCCGTGGCCGCGGGCGGGCGCGGGCGCGTTCGCGCACGACCCGGCTCGGTGGCGCGACGCGGGGCAGCACGCGGCTGGTGCCGCCGATGGCGGTCGGCGCGAAAGTCGACGAGGTTCCGCTCGGGTTCAGCGCATTGGGGGTGGTCACGGCCGACGAGGCGGCGCTGGGGTTCGTGGCGCCGAGCCCGCCCGAGGCGGCGGCGGAGGGGTTCGTGGAATTCGGGCCCGCGACCGTCGGCGCAGAGCCAGGGGTCGGCACGACGACGCCTTGCGCCGCTGCGGGACCCGTGAGGATGAGCGCGGCCCACAGCGCGGCCATGGAGAAGATGTCACGCTTCATGGCCCGGCCCTCCGTCCAACCCCGCGGAGTGAACGCGCGACGGAGCATTTGGTCCACCGCCAAGAACTCGGCGGAAGCCCCGCAACCTCTCCGGGATGGCATCGCCCAGCTGCCGCGACCAGAAGTCTCGGCCAAGCTTGACCATTGCCGTGGACCCGGAGAGCCGCTACGGCGTTGACGGTCCGAGGTGGGGGATACGCCCTGCAACTCCTGCTTATCCGAAAAGAGCCACGACCGATGATCAGAACCCTCGTCCTCGGCGCCGCGCTGGCGACGCTGACCTCCGCCGCGATCGCGCAGCCGGTCTACGTGCAGCGCCGCGCTCCTGCCTACGTCGAAAGCTACGAGGCGCCGTACTCGCCCGCGTACGGACGCCACGCCCAGGTGTGCCAGCGCTGGTGCCCTGAGGACGCGAGCCCGTGCGATCCCGTCAACTTCAAGATCGCCGACGGCCGCTGCCGCCCGACCCTGTTCTACCGCTGAGCGGCTGAACCTGAAGGCAGTCGTCCGAGGCAGATCGCCGTCGGACGGCGGCCGCATTTAGCGGCGCCAAGAGGCCGGCCAGTAGCCGCCGCGTTCGAGCAGCACGACCGCGACTACGACAGCGAGCGTGGCGGCGATGATCAGGGGCCAGGAGTGCAGGGGCGTCCCGCGCCCAACGAGGAACAGCACCGCGAGAAGCGCGACGACGCCGACGACGTATTCCATTGCGATCTCCCGCGGAGCCGACGAGGGGAGTAGCGAAGTCCGGCCGCAGGCGCCAGAGAGCGTCGCTCTGCGCCCCGCCGACGAATCCTTTGGCGCTCCGGCGCGCGACGTGCTACCGACCGCCGCCAACTCATGCGTCTGCCGCGACTCGTAGCGGCAGGGCGCGTCTCCTCGCATCCGGAGTTGGCCATGGCCCGCATCGTCGCCGATCGTCTTATCGAAGGCTTGACCTTCGACGATGTGCTTCTGCGACCCGGGCATTCCGTCGTGCTGCCCGCTGATGTCGACATCAAGACCAAGCTCACCCGCTCGATAGGGTTGAACCTGCCCATCATCGCGTCCGCCATGGACACCGTGACGGAAGCCGCCATGGCCATCGCCATGGCGCAGAACGGCGGCCTCGGCGTCATCCATCGCAACCTCGAGCCGGACGCCCAGGCCGAGCAGGTGCGGCAGGTCAAGAAGTACGAGTCGGGCATGGTGATGAACCCGATCACCATCCACCCGGACGAGACGCTTTCGGCCGCGCTGGCGCTCATGAAGCGTCACGGCATCTCGGGGATTCCGGTGGTCGAGCGCGGGCCGAACGGCGCCAACGGCAAGCTCGTCGGGATCCTGACGAATCGCGACGTGCGCTTCGCCACGCACCCCGACCAGCCCGTCGCCGAGCTGATGACGAAGGAACGCCTGATCACGGTGCGCGAGGGTGTGACGCAGGACGAGGCGAAGCGCCTGCTGCACCAGTTCCGCATCGAGAAGCTGCTCGTCGTCGACGAGCACTACCGCTGCATCGGCCTCATCACCGTGAAGGACATCGAGAAGCAGGTCACCTATCCGCACGCCGCCAAGGACGAGCAGGGCCGGCTCCGGGTGGCCGCCGCCACCACGACGGGGGAGGGGGGCTTCGACCGGGCCGAGCGCCTCATCGACGCCGGCTGCGACCTCATCGTCGTCGACACGGCGCACGGCCACTCGGCCAAGGTCCTCGAGACCGTCACGCGGGTGAAGAAGCTGTCCAACGCCGTGCAGGTGATCGCCGGCAACGTGGCAACGCGGGACGGCACCAAGGCGCTGATCGACGCCGGTGCCGACGCCGTCAAGGTCGGCATCGGCCCCGGCTCGATCTGCACCACCCGCATCGTCGCCGGGGTCGGGGTGCCGCAGCTCACGGCCATCCTCGAGGCCTGCGAGGCCGCCTCCTCGGGGGAGGTGCCGGTCATCGCCGACGGCGGCATCAAGTTCTCGGGCGATCTCGCCAAGGCCCTCGCGGCCGGCGCCTCCTGCGCCATGGTCGGCTCGCTCCTCGCCGGCACCGACGAGGCGCCGGGGGAGGTGTTCCTCTACCAGGGACGGTCGTACAAGGCGTACCGCGGCATGGGCTCCGTTGGCGCCATGGCGCGTGGCTCAGCCGACCGCTACTTCCAGGCCGAGGTCCGCGACGCCCTGAAGCTCGTGCCCGAGGGCGTCGAGGGTCAGGTCGCCTACAAGGGGCCGGTCTCGGGCGTGCTGCACCAGCTCGCCGGGGGCCTGCGCG
>JAXDQQ010000295.1:0-2932 GCA_034667805.1 Thermoplasmata archaeon
ATCCACTTCTACTACTGGGGCGACGACATGGGCCGCAGCTGCCTGTGGGACGGCTGCAACGGCAAGAGCCGCGCCCAGTGGGACTACCTGGCGCAGGACCTGGTCTGGCACCTCAACGCGGACCTCAAGGGCGGGCCGGCGCTCATCATCCTCGAGTCCGAGTTCAACAAGCACGGCGTCCACCAGGACGAGGGCCTCGACGAGCTCCTCGCCGCCAAGGCGACGTACATCAAGACGAACTATCCGAACGCCAAGGTCGTCCTCGGCCTCGGCAACTGGTACCCGCAAGCCTGGGGCACGTGGGACCGCGCCGCCGCGGCCAGCGACTACGTCGGCATCCAGGCGATGGCCGGCTCGACGCAAGACAGTGAGGACAAGACCCTCGGGCTCGCCCAATCCACCCTCAAGGGCGTGCAGACCTTGCGCGACCTCTTCGGCAAGCCCGTCGTCATCCAGGACGTCGCCGTGTCGTCGTACCCCGAGCCGGACCACTTGGAAACGCAGGGTGAGGCCTTGGCGCGCTTCGCCGAGGACCTGCCCGCGCTGCAGGACGCCGGCGTCGAGGTCGTCATCTACCGCTCCTACCTCGATGTCCCCGACATGAACCTCGGCAACCACTACGCCGAGGCCGAGCGGCACTGGGGCCTCGCGTGGCACGACTCCGGCGAGCTGAAGCCCGCGGGCCAAGCCTGGATGGCGGCGATCCTCAGGGCGCGCGGACCTCCGCCGTCGGCGGACATGGCGGAAGTGGCCGGCCGCTAGGCGTCGGGCCGGACGGACCACGACCGGAACAGGGATTTCGCGGATGCAACGGATCGGATGAGAGGATCGTTCCCTTCGTTGGGATTCGTGCGATCCCTGTTTCGTTGGCGTTAACGCGTCATCAGGTCGACCGCTGCCACGGCTTCGAGCGCCAGGTCGAGCCGGCGCTCCGGCGTCGTCGCGTGCAGGGCCGTCGCGCTGATGCCGAAGGCCTCGAGCTTCGCCATGGACGCGGCCGCCAGGCCGTCGTCCTCGTCGGCGCCCAGCGCCTCGGCGAAGTGCTCGAGCGCGTCGCGCCGCTTCGGGCCGAAGGCGACCGCGACGGCCGCGTCGGCGACCTCGGGAAGGCCCATCTTCGCGAGCGCCGACTTGACCTGCCGCTCGGCGGCCAGGTAGCGCAGGAACTCCGTCTCGAGGCTGTTGGCCTGCGAGCGGCCCTCCGCGATGGCGCGGCGGGCACAGCGCGCGGCCTGGCGCACGTGGTCGGCGCCCACGACGCGGTCGGCGCGCACGACCTGGATGGGGGCGATGCGCTGCGACTTCTTCGCCTGGAAGAGGACGTCCTCGAGCTTGAGCGGCCCGACGAGGCCGACCAAGGCGAGCTCCTCGGCGGGGAAGTCCATCATCGCGAGGCGACCTGGGCGTGGGGCATCAAGCCTTTGGGTCGCGCGGCCGCCGGACGACCACCAAACCGCGGACCTCGCGGAACCCCGCGGAACCGTTTTTCCGCGGCCGTCCGCGTGATCCGCGGTTCAGGCGGGCGGTTCGCCGAAGTCGAGCACGCTCGACTGCCCCTTCCCTTTCTTGGGCGGCGTGGCGGCCGGCTCGGGCGCCTCGGCGTCGGGGTCGTCGCCCACTTGGCGCCGCAGGTCGATGGCGAGCTTGTCGCCGATGCCCGGGATGTTGGCAAGCCGCGTGACGGGAACGCCCTTGAGGTCGGCGGGCTTGGCGAAACCGGCGGCGCGCAGCGCGCGGGCGCGGATGCGGCCGACGCCGCGGAGGCGGATGAGCGGCAGCAGCTCCTCCTTGACGCCGTGCTGCAGGCGCAGGCCGAGGTCCTGCAGGGTCTTGGTCCACTCGGGGCGCATGGCGCGCGAGAGTTCCTGGAAGGCGTGCAGGAGCCATTGCCCGTTGTCGAGACGCATGCGGACGTCGCCGGGGCCGATCTGGTAGCGCTCCTCGAGGGTGTCCATGTGGACCTCCTGCATCCAGTCGATGAGGAGGAACGCGGTCTTGGCGTAGCTCATCGCGGCCTCCAGGTCTTTGCCGTCCTCGGGGACGAGGATCTCCTCGTGGTGGTCCCAGAAGCGCTGCTGCACCCACGCGTCTGACTGGCGCAGGTAGAGCGGGAACAGGTCAGGGCAGCCGCAGACGACCTCCAAGAGTCCGAACGTTGTCGGCTCGTGCTTCGAGGCGAGGGCGACCTTGATGCGCAGCGCGGAGAACGGGTCGACGTAGAGGTCGCTGGTGCGCTTGCCGAAGAGCGTCGCCTTGATGCCGCCGGTGGCCGCCTTTCCGAAGGAGGGACTGCCGCGCTGGGCGTCGGTCTCCAGGAACCCGTTGGTCTCGAGGAACTGCACGGTGTCGTCGAGGCGGTCGCGCACGATCCAGTCCGACACCTCCTGCGCCCAGAAGGTCTTGGAGAAGAACGCGGAGAGCTCGTCGAGGCTCGTCGCGTAGCCGCCGGCGATGGAGGCGAGGACGTGGATGCGCAGGGCGGCGTCGGCGGCGAGCTTCGATTCGACGGCTTCGGGCGGGCCGCGCAGGTACTCGTCCTCGACCTGCTCCTTCTGCTCCGCCGACTTGACGAGGAGCACGGCCTCGCCGTACGGGTCGTAGCGGGGACGGCCGGCGCGGCCCATCATCTGCTTGACCTCCATGACGGGCAGCGGCCGGTTGCCTTCGCCCATCTCGAAACGCGCGAGGTCGCGGACGATGACGCGCCGCGCGGGCGTGTTGACGCCGGCGGCCAAGGTCGGCGTGGCGCACAGGACCTTGATGCGGCCCTTGCGGAAGCCGTCCTCGATGAGGCGGCGCTGGCTGGAGTCGAGGCCGGCCGTGTGGTAGGCGACGCCGGCCTTGACGAGCTTGTGGAGCTTCTTCGCAGTCGGGCTGCCCTCGCCGCCGTCGTCGAGGCCGGACGCGGTCTCCTCCAGCTTCGCCAGCTCCT
>JAXDQQ010000296.1:0-4418 GCA_034667805.1 Thermoplasmata archaeon
GGTGCCGCTGCGGTTCCCATGACTGCCCGCCCTACCGCCCGCCCCTTGCCGCCCTCCGACGGCACCACCTCCAAGATCGTCGTCCCCGTCCGCTATGCCGCCTGGCTCTCCGGCGACCTGGGCCGGACGCTGGAGCGCACCCTCCAACATGCCCTCGACCCGCTCGTGGACGTGCGCGTGACGCGCCTGCCACGAGGCTTCCTCATCGAGGCCAACGAGGAGGCGGGTCCGCTCCTGGAGGCCGTGCACCGCGCCGCCCTGGACCTGGAGAAGGGCGTCGAGGCAGCCTATCCGGTCTTCCACCACGAGATGGGGCCCGTCTGGACCGGCACGCTCCAGGCCGTCTTCGACCCGCCCGCGGCCCACGCGTAAGGTTTGCGCCCTGGCTCCGCTGGTCCGCTCCCTGGATTGCAGTGGAAGTCCGGGTTGCAGCAAAAGAAGCCTTGAAACGTCCACGCCGTTGGCACGGCCATGGCCTTCCTGGTGGACCAAGAGACCAGCATCCGCTACCTGCACATCCTCTCGGGCATCACCTGGATCGGCATGCTGTACTTCTTCAATTTCGTCAACCTGCCCCTGCTGAAGATCCAGCTCAAGAAGCCGTACGAGGCCAATATGGCGGAGAAGGCCTCGGCGCACATCGCCATCAAGACGCTGTTCTTCTTCCGCTGGGGAGCGTTCTTCACGCTGCTCTTCGGGCTCTTGCTCATCGGCGCCGAATCCCAGGCGGTCGGCCTGCGCTTCTACTTCCTCGAGCAGGGAATGAAGGGCTACTCGATCCTGCTGGGCGTCATCCTCGCGCTCGTGATGTTCTTCAACGTCTGGTTCATCATCTGGCCGCGCCAGCAGAAGATCCTCGCCAACAACAAGGCCATCGCCGCCAGCACGGATGACGCCGAGAAGAAGCGCCTCGGCGACCTGAACGCCCCCATGGTCAAGGAGGCGACGATGGCCAGCCGCGCCAACACGTGGCTCTCCATCCCGATGCTCTGGGGCATGGTCTTCGGCGCGCACGGCCCCGGCGGCGACTTCGGCCAGCCCTGGTACTTCCCGCTCGCGGTCCTCGGCGCCCTGCTCATCGTGATGGCCGCCTACAGCCAGACGCCGAAGCCGAAGACGCCCAAGGCACCGTCCCCGTAGGGCGTCCCCATAGCGCGTCGCTTAGGTCCTAGGCGTCGGCTCGGCCGGGTTCGGCCAAGTCGAGGACGTCCCACCGGTTGCGGATGGCCAGCTTGCGGAAGCGGCCTTTGGGGTTGACGGCGACGCCGTTGCCGACGGCCTCCAGCATCTGCTTGTCCGAGAAGTGGTCGGAGTAGGCCCAGCAGTGCCGCGGGTCGACGCCGAGGGCGCGGCAGTAGGCGTCGAGGATGTTCGCCTTGTCGACGCCGAACAGGGGGCCCACGACGCGCCCGGTGAGCCGGCCCTTCTTGCCGCTGAGCAGGCGGCAGCCGATGACCTCGATGTCCGGCCCGACGTGCCGCACCGCGCCCTTCACGAGGGTCTCCATCCCGGTGGTGATGACGACGCAGCGCAGCCCCGCCGCCTGGTGGCGCGCGACGATGGCGCGCATCTCCGGAAAGACGAGCGCCGGGATCTCGCGGTCGACGAAGGCGGCCACCAAGGGCTCCAGCTCCCCCGTCGGGATGCCCTTGAGCCCGCGGTATGCCGAGCGCACCAGGTTGCTGCGCCGGCGCGCCCGGACCTTGTACAGGCCCGCCTGCAGCGCCATCCACAGGATGTACGGCGCGTAGCGGGCGCGCAGCTTGGCCCTGCCCCACTGGCCGCGCTCGTGCAGCCGCGCGGAGAACAGGCTGCGCCCGAAGGCCGGCCCGGCGTCGCCGTGGATGAGGGTGTTGTCGAAGTCGAAGAAGGCGACGCCGCGCGGAGGCGAGACGGTCTTGGCTCCACGGGTCGTCCGGCCTGGCCTTGCCTTGGCGCCTTTGGTCACACGGGCACCTCGGCGCCGGCTCGCCTGCTTGCGTAGGCCATCAAGCATCACCCGCGTCCAGGTGCTCGGCGAACCAGGCTGCCATCTCATGCGTGATGCGCCGGCCATCGAGGTCGCGGAAGCACGAGTGCCCTCCGTCGTGCTCGAAGAGCCGCTTGGGCGACGCCAACGCCTCGAACACGCCGCGGATGTGCGGCGGCTTGACGACGCGGTCGTGCGGGCTCGTGACCACGAGGACAGGGACCTTGACGTCGCGCGCCCACGTGGACGTCGACATCGTGGTCGCGGCGCGGTAGTTGCCCAGGTTGCTGTGCTTCAGCAGGAAGTCGGGCCGCCCGGCCTCGCGGGCCGCCTCGAGGGAGACGAAGAGCGACTTGGAGCTCGACCGGTACGGGAGCATTCCCGGTGGCTTGCCTTTGGCCATGCGCCGCTCGGCGACCTTCCCGAGCAAGTGGTAGAAGCCGCGCAGCGGCAGCGGCACCTCGTCGAACATGCGGTCCACCGGGTGCGCCAGCACGGCCGCCTTGGCGTCCACGGCGCCGCGCCCGATGGCGGCGGTCACGTACGCGCCGCCCAGGCTGTGTCCGATGAGCCCGAGCGGGACGCCCGGCCCAGCCAGTCGAAGGACCGTCGCGGCGGCGGCCGCGATGTCGGGCACCGCGCGGTCGACGTGCGTGCGGCCGCGTTCCCCATGCGACTGGCCGAAGCCGCGCTGGTCGAAGGCCAAGGCATGGAAGCCCTCCTCCGCCAGCCACTGCGGCGCCTTGCCGAACTCCTCCAGGCTGGAGTTGAACCCGTGCACGAGGACCAGGGCCCCTTTGGCCCGGCCCGCCGGAGCCCAATGCTCGCCGTGCAGGACCTCCGAGCCGACACGGAACGCGATGGAGCCCGGCGAGGTTGAACTAGAATTGCCATTCATGCGATGCGAGACCACCACGGGCATTTGTCCCAGCGGGGTTTGGTCCAGCTGACTTCCATTACACCTGCATGCGACTCGGGCAGTGTGACGAATCCTTTTCCATCGCGTTCTTGGCCAAGGTCTCGGAGAATAATAGAATCCTCATCGTGAGCTACCAACCAATAGGTTGCGTTTTCGTCCAGCCCAGGTGGCATGGGCTCAAACTCCGCCAACGGAATCGACCGACAACCCGAAAGCGACAACTGGCCTCGAACTGTACCTTGGCCCAGGGCGCCGCCCAAGAGCATCAAAAATACCCCGAATATCGCCATGAGGCGCCACGAATATGAGCCGGACAAGATTCTCCGGAATTTGTGGTCCAGAATCAATATCCCACCAATTACCGCGGGAATCAAAAAAATTGCCGCGTCGAAAACGGTGAGCCGACCGAGGCCAATCAGGTGCGAAGAGTCATTCATGGCCGCGAACCAGAATGTTGCATGAAGAAGTGACGCAAAGAGCACGAGACCCACCAGTAGATGCCATTCCAGGATCCGCCCTTCGGGGCCAGCAGGCAAGCGGCCCTCGTGCCGGTTGTGTCTGAGTTCGCTAACAAAAAGCACCTGCGCCAGAGCAAATAGTGCCAACATGGCGGGCGCGAGCAGAACATCAATCGACTCTTCGACGTAGAAGAAAAATGGAAAACCCAGGTCGGCGGGAATGATGCCGACTACCCCATAGTAGCCAAACAAGAACCCATAGCCGCAAATGAAGCACAAAGCTGTCGCAATGGCGAGAATGATAGCTGAATCACGAAGGGGTAAGGGTTCCGCCCGCGCCATCAATGATGGTTGATGGGGTGATGGCCTATCAATGCTGGGCCTTACCGAACCCTTTTTCGGTGGTGTCAAGTGGCCGCGCCGTGCATCCCCTGGCCGCCTTCCGCGCCGAGGCGTCGGACCTCCTGCAGAAGGCCGCCGCCGCGCTCGGGCACACGGGTCCTCTGCCGGCGCTGGAGTCGCCGCCCGACCCGTCGATGGGCGACCTGGGCCTGCCGTGCTTCACGCTGGCCAAGGCGATGCGCAAGGCGCCCAACGCCATCGCGGCGGACCTCGCCAAGGCGGTCCCCGGCGCGCCGCGCGTCTGGGTCGCGTCCGTCGGCGCCGCCGGGCCGTACGTCAACGTCATGGCGGACCGCGCCAAGGTCGGAGCCGCCGTCCTCCGTGATCCTGCCGCGGCCTTGCGCGCGGAGCCGAAGGGCGTCAAGGTGCTGCTCGAGCACACGTCGGCCAACCCGAACGGGCCGCTGCACGTGGGGCGCGCGCGCAACCCCGTCGTCGGTGACACGCTGGCGCGGTTGTACCGGGCCGCCGGCTACGACGTCGAGGCGCAGTACTACATGGACAACCTCGGCCGCCAGGTCGCGACGCTGAGCTGGGGGAAATGGAACCTCGACCCAGCCACGCTGCCGCCGGCAGGCCGCGACAAGATCGACCACGACCTCGTCCGCTACTACCAGGCCGCGCACGACAAGGCGAAGGCCGAGCCCGGCGTGGCCGCCGAGATCAAGAA
>JAXDQQ010000297.1:0-5230 GCA_034667805.1 Thermoplasmata archaeon
TTCCTTGGCGAGGATGGCGGCCCGGAGGGTGGCCTCGGCGTGCACGGCTCCCTTGCGCTCGAAGCTCTGCGCGATGTACAGGTTCTTCTCGTCCCAACCAAGAGTGCGCGTCCGGATCTCGTAGCGCGTCCACGGCGCCAGGCTTTTCCGGAAGCGGATGCGCTGCGAGGCGACGACGGGGAACCAGCCGTTGTCCTTCCAGGCTTTCCAGGTCCCCGACCGGATGACCATGTCGTAGCGCGCCGCGTCCATGAGCGCGAAGTAGCGGCTGTTGGTGAGGTGGCCGTTGAGGTCCAGGTCGTTGGGCCAGACGCGGAACGAGATGGTGCTGCCCCGGCGCAGGTCCACGGGCGGGCGCCGGCCGAGGCGCAGGAAGACCTTGGCGTAACGGAGGACCGGGAGCACGTCACCGCCTCGTCCAGGCAGGGGCAGCCGCAAAGAGCGCAGAGTTCGCAGAGAAGACCGCGTCCTCGGCGCTCTCTGCGCTCTCTGCGGCTTGGCCTGCTTGGCGCGAAGGCATGGTCGTCAGCGAGCCTTGGCGACGCTTTGCAAGGTCTTCTGGAAATCGGCCATCCGCTTCAGGCCATCCTGGATGCGGTCGCGGCTCGTGGCGTAGCTCAGGCGCAGGTGGTTACGCCCGTGGCTGCCGAAGCTGGAGCCGGGCGTCGTGGCGACGCCGACCTTGTCGATGAGCTGCGTGCACAGCGCGTCGTCGTCGAGGCCGCCCCACTGCCGGGGGTCGAAGCGCGGGAAGACGTAGAAGGCGCCGCCGGGGACGGGGCAGGTGACGCCGGGGAGGGCGCGCAGTCCGGCGACGATGAGGTCGCGGCGTGCCTCGAATTCCTTGCGCATCGTCTCGACCGACGTCTTGGGCCCCGACACGGCGGCGACGGCGCCGTACTGCGCGAAGGAGGTGCAATGCGTGAGGCTCTGGCTCTGCAGCTTGTCGAACTCGACCCACGCCGGCCGGGGCGCGACGGCCCAACCGATGCGCCAGCCCGTCATCGCGTACGTCTTGGAGCAGCCGTCGAGGGTGATCGTGCGGTCGAACATGCCGGGAAGGCTGGCCGGCGAGAGGTGGGGCGCGCCGCCGAAGCGGATCTTCTGGTACATCTCGTCCGAGATGACCCACAGGTCGTGGTCCTTCGCCAGGTCGGCGATCCCCTTCACGTCGGCGTCGGTGTTGACGCCGCCCGTCGGGTTCGAGGGGCTGTTGAGCACGATGGCCCTGGTCTTCTTCGTGATCGCCTTGGCGACGGCCTCGGCCGTCATCCGGAAGCCGTTCTCGGCGACGAGCGGGACGCCGACGGGCTTGGCGTGCGCCCACTGCACCATCGGCTCGTAGCTGACCCAGGCCGGGTCGGGGATGACGACCTCGTCGCCCTGGTCGGCGACGGCGAGGATGGAGTAGAGGACGGACTGCTTCGACGGCGCGATGAGGACGTTCTCGGCCTGGCACGGGATCGCGTTGTCCTTGGCGTGGTAGGCGGCGACGGCCTCACGCAGCTCCGGGATGCCGGGGCCGGGGACGTACTTCGTCTTGCCCTCCTGCAGCGCCTTGATGGCGGCGTCCTTGATGTGCTGCGGCGTGTCGAAGTCGGGCTCGCCGACGGAGAAGGAGACGATGTCGACGCCCTCTCGGCGCTTCTTGGCGACGAGGTTGGAGATGGCCACCGTGGCTGAGGCCGTGATGCGGGACATCCGGGGGGAGAAGCCGGGCACGAGTGGGGCGAGAGGGAAGGAGCGGAAAAGGGGTCGGGTGGCCGCGTGCCTCAAGCCGTGATGAAGTGCAGGGCCAGGCGCGTACCGTCGATGTCCAGCGGGACCAGGATGACCTGGCTGCTGACGGTCTTCCCGTCCTTGCGCTTCCACGTGATCGGCACGCTGGTCGCGACGCCGTCGTTCATGGCCGCCTGGTAGGTGTCCACCAGGGTCTCCTGGCTTGCCGGAGCGACGAAGGCGGTCGGGAACGACGTATGCACCGCGGCCCAGGCCTCCGGGCTCGCGTAGCCCAGGAGCTGCGCGAAGCGCTTGTTGCAGGACTTGTTGTGGTCGTCGAGGAACAGGTACATGGCCTGCCCCGATTCCTCGAACAGCGTCCGCAGCTGCTGCGTCGCCTTGGCCAGGATGTTGGCCGTTTCCTTGGACGTGACCATCCCTTCAGGCTGGGAAGACCTGCGCGATACCTCTGTGGTGTTCTTGCTCGGCATGGGAAGACCCGACCGTCATCCCCGGCGACGGTAGTTGAACCCTCGGCATGCACCCGTTCACGGGTGGACCAGACCTGTCGGGTCGGTCCTAGTTGACCAGGATGCCGCCGTAGGTCACGATGAGGGCCGCGAAGATCAGCGACACGGTGTTGATGACCTTGATGAGGGCGTTGATGGACGGGCCCGCGGTGTCCTTGTACGGGTCGCCGACGGTGTCGCCGACGACGGCCGCCTTGTGCTTGTCGGAGCCCTTCATGCCCTCGCTCTCGATGAGCTTCTTGGCGTTGTCCCAGGCGCCGCCGCCGTTGGACATCGCGAGGGCCATCATGAGGCCGGAGGCCAGCACGCCGATCAGGAGGCCGCCGAGGGCCAGCGGGCCCCACAGGAAGCCGACGACGAGGGGTGCGAGGACGGCGAGCGCGCCGGGGAAGGCCATCTCGCGCAGCGCGGCCTTCGTGACGATGTCGACGCAGCGGGCGTAGTCGGGCTTGCCGGTGCCCTCCATGATGCCGGGGATCTCGCGGAACTGGCGGCGGACCTCCTCGATGATGCTGCCGGCGGCCTTGCCGACGGCCTCCATGAGGAACGCCGAGAACAGGAACGGCAGCATCGCGCCGATGACCAGGCCGATGAGGACCAGCGGGTCGTCGAGCGCGAAGACGCGGACGGCGCCGTCGGCGGCGATGCGGTGCGTGTAGTCCGCGAACAGGGCCAGCGCCGCGAGGGCCGCCGAACCGATGGCGTATCCCTTCGTCACGGCCTTGGTCGTGTTGCCGACGGCGTCGAGGGCGTCCGTGTGGACGCGGACCTCGTGCGGCAGGCCCGACATCTCGGCGATGCCGCCCGCGTTGTCGGTGATGGGGCCGTAGGTGTCCATGGCCACGATCATGCCCGTGACGGACAGCATGGCGACGGCGGCGATGGCGATGCCGTACAGGCCGGCGAGGTTGTAGGCCGCGAACATCGCGACGGCGATGACGAGGACGGGCAGGGCGACGGACTGCATGCCTACGGCGAGGCCGGAGATGATGTTCGTGGCGGCGCCCGTCTCGGAGGCTTTGGCGACGCGCTTGACGGGCGCGTACTGGGTGGCCGTGTAGTACTCGGTGACGAACATCATGAGCACCATGACGGCCATGCCGACGAGGGTGCTCAGGAAGAGGTCCATCGTGGTGACCACGTGGCCGGCGGCGCCGCTGGCGACCGCGAGGGCGGGGGCGTCGATGACCTTCTCGGTGACGAAGTAGAACCCGACGCCGGCGATGAGGGCCGAGACGAAGACGCCCTTGTACAGGGCGCTCATGATGTTCGGCTGCTCGCCCTGCTTGGGCTTGCTCAGGCGCACGAAGGGGATGGCCAGGATGCTTGCGCCGATGGCGACGGCGCCGAGGATCAAGGGGTAGGTCACCAGGGCGGTGACGACGTTGCCGGCGAGCAGGAAGCCCAGGAAGATGGCTGCGATGGCCGTGACGGCGTAGGTCTCGAAGAGGTCGGCGCCCATGCCGGCGCAGTCGCCGACGTTGTCGCCGACGTTGTCCGCGATGACGGCCGGGTTGCGCGGGTCGTCCTCGGGGATGCCGGCCTCGACCTTTCCGACGAGGTCCGCGCCGACGTCGGCGGCCTTGGTGTAGATGCCGCCGCCGACACGGGCGAACAGGCTGATCAAGGAGGCGCCGAAGGCGAAGCCGATGAGGGGCGTGACCGGGTCGCGCATGCCGAGCTGCGTGTCGAAGAGGTAGTAGAAGCCGGAGACCCCGAGAAGGGCCAAGCCCGCGACGCAGAGGCCCGCCACGGCGCCGCCGTTGAAGGCGATGCGGAGGGCAGGTGCGAGGCCGCCGCGCGCGGCGTTGGCGGTGCGAACGTTGGCGCGCACCGAGATGTTCATGCCGGCATAGCCAGCGAGGGCGGAGAACAGGGAGCCCACGACGAAGCCGACCGTGGTCAGGGCCCAGCCGGCCTGGTCCGAGTCGACCCAGGGTTGGCCGGCGAGCGGGCCGTCGCGCGTGAAGGTCACGGCGAGGAAGACGACGAGGAGCACCGCGGCGACCGCGGCGATGGTCTTGTACTGGCGGTTCATGTACGCCATGGCGCCCGACTTGATGGCGTCCGAGATCTCGACCATGCGGGGCTCCCCGGCGGGGGCCTTGAGGATGGTGCGGGCCAGGAAGGCAGCGGCGACGAGGGCGACGATTCCGGCGAGCGGGGCGACGATGATCAGGTCCATTCGGGGTTCACCAGGCTAGGGCGGTTGAGGGGAGGACTGGGGAAGAGGAGTTGAAGGAAGCGAACCGATTCGCCAACGACGGGGCCAGTTGGTCGTCGCGCCTTAGAGCGAGGCTTCGAAGTCGTCGACGGTCGGCGTGAAGGCCGCACGGTCGGACAGCGTGCCCTTGGCGACGAGGATCTCGCGCGCCAGCAGCCAGTAGACGAGGGCCAGCGAACGGCGGCCCTTGTTGTTGGCGGGGACCACGATGTCGAGGTTCTTGACCTCGTTGTTGGAGTCCACGAGGCCGATGACCGGGATGCCGATGTTCATCGCCTCGCGCAGGGCCTGGCCGTCGCCGAGCGGGTCGGTCAGCACCAGGACCTCGGGCTCCATGAAGCCGGGGACGATGGGGTTCGTGCAGGTGCCGGGCATGAAGCGGCCGGCGATGGCGTTGGCGCCGACGGCCTTGGCGGCCTCCTTGACGGGCTTCTGGCCGTACTGGCGCTGGCTGACGAACAGGACGCGCTTCGGGTCGTACTTGGCGAGGAAGGCGGCGGCCTTGCGGATCTGGATGTCCGTCTTGGCGATGTCCAGGACGAACAGGCCGTCGTTGCGGACGCGGAAGATGTACGGCTTCATGTCGGCCGTCTTGTGCTGCGTGCCGATGTGGACACCGGACGTGAGGTACTCGTCCTCGGACGTCAGGAGCTCGGTGCCGGGCGCGGCGCTCGAGGCCGGCTGGTTGTCGTAGACCTGCGTCTGCTCTTCGGGACTCATTGTTTCACCTGGTGGGTCTTCGTGCGCTGCACGGTGA
>JAXDQQ010000298.1:0-2717 GCA_034667805.1 Thermoplasmata archaeon
CGGTCCGTTCGGGCCCGCCGGCAGGAGCAGGCCGGCCGGGTAGTCCCCGGCGAGGGGCCGGCCGTCGATGCGGGTGACGCCGAGGGCCGCCCAGCTCGACAGAGGCCGTTTCGCCTTGCGGGCGCTCGGCCCGCCGTAGCCCGGCGGGATGCGCACCTCGAAGCCCCAGGGCAGGCCCGAGGACCAGCCCGCCTTCTTGAGGAAGTTGGCCGTCGAGCCGACCGCGTCCGGCACCGAGTCGACCACGTCGCGGCGCCCGTCGCCGTCAAGGTCGACGGCAAGACGCTGGAACGTGGACGGCATGAACTGCGTGTGGCCAAAGGCGCCCGCCCAGGAGCCGTTCAGGCGGCGCGGATCGATGTCGCCGGCCTCGACGATTTTCAAGGTCGCGAACAGCTCGCCGCGAAAGTAGTCGCGGCGGCGGCTGCCGTGGCAGGCGATGGTGGCGAGAGACTGCACGAGCGGGCGGCCGCCGATATCCTTGCCGAAGTTCGACTCGACCCCCCACACGCCGGCGATCACGTGCCGGTCAACCCCGTAGCGGCTCTCCGCCGCCGCCAGGGCTTGGGCGTGCTGGCGCATGGCGGCGCGCCCGTCCGTGACGCGCTCCTCGTCGACGAGGGCGGCCATGTAGTCCCAGATCGGCGTCTTGAACTCGGGCTGGTTGTCCATCGCCTCGAGCACGGTCATGTCGGGCTGCACGCCGGAGAACGCCCGGTCAAAGGTCGCGGCCGAGATGCCCTGTTCCGCCGCTTGCCCGCGCAGACCCGCAAGGCAGGAGCGGAAGTCGGCCTGCGCCGACGCGGAGGTTGCCAGGAGAGCGGTCGCAAGGACCGCGAACGGAAGGCGGGACGCCATGCGGATCTCCGTCACGAAAGGGAGCGGGGAGGGGACAGCTTCGCGAGCGCGGCGTTGCCACGCTCGGCCTAGCCTCTCCTCTCAATGCAGGAGCGCTAAGAGCACTCTTTGCGGGCGCGGTCGAGGGCGGGGCCGAAGCCGTTCAGGGAATAGCGGTCCGTGCTGGGGTTGCCGCGTCCGGAGGTCGCCTTCACGGTGACGCTTTGTCCCTTGGAGAAGGCGGCGATGACCTGGCTCTCCTCGGTGGTGTTGCGGATCCAGGCGTTGGTGCCCTTGGTGATAAGGGCGTAGGTGCTCTGGCCGACGACGGCCTCGGCCTCGGCGCCGTCGCGGGTGGCGAAGCCGAGGACCACGGCGACCTCGTTGCGGACGTTGTCGGCCGGCCGGAAGGAGACGAACAGGTAGGCCGGGTCGCGCTTCAGGTCCTTGGGCAGCCGTTCCTTCGGGGTCGACAGGGCGTAGCAGACCTTCGTGCGGCCATCGCCGGACGCGTAGGCCCCCCAGTCGTTGAACGAGGCGAGGAGCGTCGCCTTGCCGCCGCCCGGCCCCGTGGCGCCGGCCGCGCCCGGCTTACCGTGTCCCGGCGGAGTTCCCGCAGCAGCCGGTTTCCCGTCGCTTGCGGCGCCCTTAGGCTGGCTGCCGGTCGGGGCGGCCGCCTTCTGGTTGCCGGCCGGGGCCGTGCCCTTCTGCTGGACCTGTTGCGCCGTCGCCGTTCCCTTAACCGGGGTCGCGGGTGCGGCGCCCCGCTGCTGCACAGGCTGGGCCGTCGCCTCCTTCGGCTCCGTGCGGCTGCGCTGCTTTTGCTCGTCTTGCGCGAGGGCCATGGAAGCGAGGCCGCACAGGAGGGCGGCGAGACCGAGGCGCGACGGAGGAACAGGAATCATGACGCCAACCGTGACTGCGCGGGAACACCCAGCATGATCCCGTAACCTTAACAGGGGCTCTACGAAAGGCGGCGAAATTTGGGTCCGCCGCAGGGCTCAGGCGGGCTCGCCCCAGCCGGCTTCGTCTTTCAAAGCCTCGCGGGCCTTGCCGCGGTGGCCGTCGGTGATGGCGCCCGCCACCTGGGCGATGGCGGCGGCCAGCATGGCCGCGTCGTCCGCGAACCCGAGCAGGGGCAGAAAATCCGGCACCACGTCGGCCGGCAGGACGAAGTAGGCGAGCGCGCCGACAAGGACCAGCTTGACCCGCTTCGGCGTCGCCGGATCGGTCGCGCAGTAATACGCTGCCAGCAGGTCTTCGACGAACGGAAGCTGGCGCCCGACGCGCTTCAGCTTGGCCCAGAAGTCGCGCCGCAAGTGCCGGTCCTCGCGGGTCGCCGCCCGGATGGCGTCCATCTCCGCCTTGGTGAACGGTTTCGTCGACGAGCGGCTCATCCTGATCTCACCATCGGTTAGCCGAACAGAGCACGCCAGGGGTCGCCGGGCTAGCGGCCGAACCCCTTGACCGCCTCGACCGTGTGCTCGACTTCCGGCGGGCGCTCGAAGCAATGCGCGACGAGGCGGCGCCATTCCTGGAAATCGTCCGAGCCCCGGAAGGCCACCGTGTGGTCCTCAAGGGTCTCCCATTGCACGAACAGGCGGTAGCGGCTCGGCTTTTCCACGGAGCGCTGCAGCTCAAGGGCCCGGCACCCTTTGGCGCGCTGGAAGAGCGGCGCCGCCTTGGCGACCCCGGCCTCGAACTCCGCTTCCATCCCGGGCTTCACGTCGATCTGCGCAATCTCAGTCACCATCCGCGCCGTTCCTCCGTTGGTCCTCTGGACTTCACTGCGCCAGCACGAGCGCCCAGTAATGCTCGTAGCCGGCTCCCGGCGACGACGCGTAGGCGATGCCGATGCGCCGCGCTTCCGGCATGAGCAG
>JAXDQQ010000299.1:0-4343 GCA_034667805.1 Thermoplasmata archaeon
CTGGGAGGAGATGCTCGCCACCAACGTCCTCGGTCTCCTCACGATGACCCGCGTCGTGGTGCCGAACATGGTGCGCAAGGGAAGCGGCCACATCGTCAACCTCGGGTCGGTGGCCGGCCGCTGGACGTACCCTGGCGGCGGCGTCTACAGCGCCACCAAGGCCGCCGTCACCAAGATCAGCGAAGGGCTGCGCATGGACCTGCAGGGCTCCGGCATCCGCGTCACCAACATCGAGCCCGGCCTCGTCGAGACCGAGTTCTCCATCGTGCGCTACCGCGGCGACGAGACCCGCGCCAAGAAGGTGTACGCCGACACCCGGCCCCTGCGCCCGGAGGACGTCGCCGACACCATCCTGTGGTGCTGCGACCGCCCGCCGCACGTCAACGTCCAGGAACTCGTCCTCTACCCCACCGACCAGGCGCACGTCGGCATGGTCCACCGGCGGCCGAACTGATGGCCGGGCTTGCCAAGCCCGCGACGCAAGGCACGCTGGCTGCCACCGCCGAGGTCGACGCGTTCCTCGCGACCGTGCCCGAGCCCGTCGGCGCCCTGGCCAAGGCCACCGTCGCGAAGCTCCGGGCCATCCTGCCGGCGAAGGCCCAGGAAGCCATGCAGGGCGGCGATGTCACCTTCTCGCTGGGCACCGGGTTCAAGGCGCTCATCTTCACCGTGACGCCGCAGCCGACGCTGGTCACGCTCGGGATCGCCGACGGAGCCCTGCTCAAGGACATGACCGGCCTCCTCGAAGGCAAGGGACGCGGCAACCGGCACGTCCGCATCGAGGCCGAGTCGGACCTGAAGCGCGGCGCGCTCGATCGCCTCCTGCAAGAGGCAGTCCAGCGCCGCAAGCGTTAGCTGAATCAGCTCATCAGGTCCTTGCGGTCCCAAGTGAAGGCCGCCACGAAGAGGCCCACCACCACGAAGGCGCCGCAGACGACAAGGTATCCCACGTCGCTGTCGTACCCGAAGGGGTTCCCCTGCACCCACAGCGAGTAGGGGCTGAGCCAGCGCAGCCACTGCAGAGACTCGTCGAGGCTGCCGACGATGTGCATGAGGAACACGGCTGCCAGCGAGGCGGTCAGGATGGCGATGCCCGGCGTGCGGCGGTGCAGGGCGACCCCGACCCACAAGGCGCTGGCTTGCACGGCGAGCACGAAGGGCAGGACGTCCAGCAGCATGAAGGCGATGCGCGGCAGGTCGCCGCCATCGACGCCCGCCGCGGCCATGCCGGCCACGGCGCCTACCGCGGCGGCCGCGAGCCACGCGATGGCGTGCGTGGCGCCGACGGCGGCGTGCGACCAGAAGTAGGTCGAGCGCCGGACGGGAAGGCTCAGCACGAGGTCGAGCTCCCCAGCCTGCTCGGCGCCGGAGAGCCGCCGCGTGGCCTGCGCCACGAGCGCGCCGCCCAGCACGAGCGGCAGCAGGCTGGTGCCGCGCGCCTCGAAGTAGCCGCCCGGCGTCGTGATGCTCGGGGCGTCGCCGAACGCGTCGCGCAGCGGCTTGGGGAGCTCCTGCCACAGCGCGTCGAGGCCCTTCTCGTGGTCCTTGACCGTGGCGTACGAGACGCCGATGATGAAGAAGTAGACCAGCAGGCCGATGCACCAGCCCAGAAGGAGCCAGCGCTCGCGCGCCAACTGGATGCGGTACATCATGCGCCGCCCTCCGTCGGCTGGTCGGCGTAGAGGCCGAGGAGGATCTCCTCGAGGTCCTTGTCCTCGAAGGAGGCGTCGTGCGCGCCAACCGCCGCCAGGTCCGCCAGCAGCGGCAGCGGGTCGCCCTTGGCCTGGATGCGCAGCCTGCCTTCGGCGTCCTGCAGCAGGCGGGCGCCGCGGCGCTGCAGGACGGCCTGCGCGCGGGCACGCGCGGCCGCCGGCACGGCCAGGTTGATGCGCAGCGGGATGCCGCGCAGGAGGTCGGCCACCGCCGCCTGGCTGCGCAGCTTGCCCCCGACCACGATGGCGACGTCGTCGCAGACGTTCTCGATCTCGCGCGACACGTGGCTCGACAGGAACACCGTGCCCCCGGCGGCGGCGTGGTCGCGCAGCAGGTCGCCGATGCGGCGGCGCAGGATCGGGTCGAGTCCGTCCGTCGGCTCGTCGAGGATCAGCAGGCGCGGCGAGTGCTGCAGGGCCTGCACGAGCGCCACCTTCTGCCGGTTGCCCTTCGACAGCTCGCGGATGCGCAGGTGCGCCGGGACCGCCAGCTCCTGCAGGAGCGCGCGCTGCTGCGCCAGGTCGTCGACGCCTTGCAGGAGCGCGCAGCGGTCGAGGTAGGCCTTCACGCGCTCGCCGGAGGGGAGGGCCAGCTCGCCGGGCACGTAGCCGATGTGCCGGTGGAGTTCCCTGCGGTCGGCGTCCAGCGGCGACCCCAGGACCCTCGCTTCGCCGCGGTCGGCCTTGAGGAAGCCCATCAGCAGGCGCAGCGTCGTGGTCTTGCCCGCGCCGTTGGGGCCCAGGAACCCGAAGACGACGCCCTCAGGGACCCGGAGGTCGAGGCCGATGATGCCGCGGCCGCCTCCGTAGTCCTTGGTGAGCCCGCGGGCCTCGATGGCGTTGCCCACGGCCGACGGCAGGACAGTGGCGGGCTTGAGCTTACGCTCCGAGGTCCCAGCGGCGATCCCGCTCCGATGGCACCTGGGCCGGCCGTTGGGTGCCGGCGGTGGTCGCGGCTTCCTTCTTACTTCGCCTTCTTCGTGATGCCGTTGGTCTTGCCCTTCGCCGGCACGGTCGCCTTCGCGGTGGCCTTGACGGGTTTGGCGGCGGGCGGGGCGTGGAACTGCTCGTGCTCCGTCGAGTCCTTCATCGCCGACGTCGAGTGCGTGCCGCCGGAGATGACGGTGTAGACCTCGTCGAAGTAGCCGGTGCCGACCTCGCGCTGGTGCTTGGTGGCCGTGTAGCCGTCCTTCTCCATGTCGAACTCGTGCTGCTGCAATTCGACGTAGGCGCTCATGCCGCGGGTCGCGTAGCCCTTGGCCAGCTCGAACATCGACTCGTTGAGGGCGTGGAAGCCGGCCAGCGTCACGAACTGGAACTTGTAGCCCATCTCGCCGAGGTCGCGCTGGAAGCGCGCGATCTGGGCGTCGGTGAGGTGCTTCTTCCAGTTGAACGACGGGCTGCAGTTGTACGCCAGCATCTTGCCGGGGTGCTTGGCGTGCACGGCCTCGGCGAAGTGGCGCGCCTCGTCCATGTCCGGCGTCGACGTCTCGCACCACAGCAGGTCCGCGTACGGGGCGTAGATGTTGCTGCGCGTGATGGCGTGCTCCACGCCGGGCTTGACTCGCAGGTAGCCCTCGGGCGTGCGCTCGCCGGTGATGTGGGCGTGGTCGTTGGCGTCCACGTCGCTGGTGAGCAGCGTGGCGGCGCGGGCGTCCGTGCGCGCGACGATGAGCGTCGGGACGCCCATGACGTCGGCGGCCAGGCGCGCGGCCTTCAGGGTGCGCACGTGGTGGTTCGTCGGGATCAGGACCTTGCCGCCGAGGTGGCCGCACTTCTTCTCCGACGCGAGCTGGTCCTCCCAGTGCACGCCGGCGGCGCCCGCCTCGATCATGCCCTTCATGAGCTCGAAGGCGTTGAGCGGGCCTCCGAATCCGGCCTCGGCGTCGGCGACGATGGGGATGAACCAGTCGCGCGTCACCTTGCCTTCGGACCATTCGATCTGGTCGGCGCGGCGCAGCGCGTTGTTGATGCGGCGCACGACGGCGGGGACGGAGTTGGCGGGGTACAGGCTCTGGTCCGGGTACATCTGCTCGGACAGGTTGTTGTCGGCCGCGACCTGCCAGCCGGACAGGTAGATGGCCTTGAGGCCGGCGCGGCACATCTGGATGGCCTGGTTGCCGGTGAGTGCGCCCAACGCCTGGGTGTACGGCTCGTTGGTGACGAGGTTCCACAGCTTCGTGGCGCCGTGGCGGGCGACGGGGTAGTCGAACTGCAGGCTGCCGCGCAGGCGGACGACGTCCTGGGCACGGTAGTCGCGCTTGACGCCGGCCCAGCGCTTGTTGGTGTCCCAGTCCTTGCGGATGATGTCGGCCTGGCGTCGCATCTCGGGCGTGATGTCGGTCATTCTGGTTCTCCGGGGGCGGGCGTGGAGGGGGAAGAGGGCGCCTCGAGGCGCTCGTAGGCAGGGATGGTCAGGAAGGGCGGCAACTCGGGAGACAACGCGACGGTGGCCAAAAGGACAGCGGCCTCCGGCAGGCGGTTGTCCCTGGGCAGGCCGTCGGCCTCGATGCGGGCGCGCTCCTCGGCCAGGATGCGGTCGACCAGCGCGTGGTCGACGACGCGGCCGTCGGGGAGCGCGACCTTGTGGCGCACCCATTGCCAGACCTGGGCCCGCGAGATCTCCGCGGT
>JAXDQQ010000300.1:0-7403 GCA_034667805.1 Thermoplasmata archaeon
TGCGTCGTGCTGGTCACCGGCCACGGCGGCGACACCAACCAGGTGCGCCAGATGCTGCGCGACATGGCGGTCAACCACAAGTTCGTCCTCGGCTCCGAGATCTCCCCCAAGGAGGTCAGCCTCAGCCTGTCCGACTACCTGCACGAGCTCGGCATGAGCTACCGCCGCCCCCTCGGCGTCGGCATCATCGTCGCCGGCTTCGACAACCACGGCACCACGCCTGCGCTGTACCACTGCGACGTCGACGGCAACGCGACGGACCGCAACGGCATCGCCCTCGGCAAGGAATCCAGCCAGGCGGAGCACGCCCTCTCCGAGGCCTTCAAGGCCAAGAAGAAGACCGAGGACGCCGTCAAGGCCGCCGCCGACGCGACGATCAAGGGCATGAAGGAAGGCTCCGTCGACGCCGCGTCGCAGAGCTTCCGCGTCGACCTCGAGGTCCTCAAGCCCCGCCGCACCGGCAACCCGGTCGGCGCCAAGGGCGGCTGAGCGGCCGACCGGCCACGCGGAGTCCGCGGCAAGGCGCGGAAATCGGTTCCGCGGGTTTCCGCGACCTCCGCGTGAAGTCGGTTCGGTCCGGGCCTTTCATCTAGGACCACGGCTTCGCGCGCGACAGGATGCATATGCAGGATGGCATCGGGCGCGGCGGCTACCGCGTCCTCGCCTTCGTGTTCTTCGCGGTCGGCGCCCTCGGCCTGGCCATCGCGGCCGTGGCGCTCTCCCCCGCCGGCCTCTTCGAGTGGCTGGGCATCGCGCTCGCCGCCATCGCGCTGGCCACGCTCACCGGCCTCATCCTTGCCACGCTGGGCCCGATGGCCTTCGCGACCCCTGCGCCCCGGCCCGACCCCGCCGGCGCCCCGGACACGGGCGTGGTGCCTCTGCCCACCCCAGAACCGCCGACGATGACCGATCCCGGCGCCGACCTCGGCTTCGAGTACCCGGAGGTCGAGCCCCTGGCCCCCGCGCCGGACCAGCCCGCCCTCACCGCGCTCTACCCGCCGCCGTCGCCCCCGCGGCCGGCCCGCCCGCTCGCCACGCCCCCCGCCATGGCCCGCCCGGCGCAGCGCTCCGCGCCGCCGGCCGGCAAGGCGGACTCCGGCGACTGGCCCGAGCGCCGCGGCAAGGCCGGCGTGACGCGCCGCGAGGTCGCCGAGCGCAACGCCCCGCGCGCCTCGCCGGGCCCGGACATCGAGTCCGACGGCGCGCCGGCGGGACGCCGCGAGCCGCCCATCGTCATGGCGCGCACCGTCGCCTCCGCGGAGGCCACCGGCATCCCCGACGGCACCGGCGTCGGCAAGTGCGGCAACTGCGGGGTGCTTCTCTTGGCGCCGAAGAAGCGGCCCATCCGGCTGCAGTGCCCGCGCTGCGAACGCGTGCACACGTTGGCGTAGCGCCCCTTCTGACGGGCCACGGATTGCACGGATCTCACGGAAACCGTTTCTCCGTGTTTCCGTGAAATCCGTGGCCTGGGCGTCGCCGGAGGGCGCGGACCGCCTCGGCTAAACCAATGGCCGGCTTGGCAGCCCGCGTGGCACAGGTCAGGGTCACCTTTGACGTCCGACGTCCGGAGACGCACCTGGTGCGCGTCACGCAGCGTTTCCCCGGCACGCTCGGCGCGGACCGGACCTTGCGCATGCCGGCGTGGGTGCCGGGCTCGTACAAGATCCGCGACTTCGGCCGGCACGTCCAGGACCTCTCCGCCAAGGCGGGCGGCCGCTACCTGCCGGTCGAGCAGCCGACGAAGGACTCGTGGATCCTTAAAGGTGCCAACGGGCGCTCCGTCGAGGTCACCTTCGACGTCTACTGCCGCGAGCTGACCGTCGACACCAGCCACGTCACGTCGGACCACGCGCACCTCTTCCCCGCGACTCTGATGCTGTACGACGACGCGAGCCGCGGCCTACCGCACGCCGTGCGCCTGCTGCAGCCGCGCGGCTGGCGCGCCTGGACCGGGTTGGAGACGAACCGGCTCGACGGGACGCTCCAGGTCGCCGATTCCTTCGACCATCTCATCGACTGCCCCATCGAGTGCGGCCCGCCGGCGTCCTACCATGTCGGGAAGTTCAAGGTGCGCGGCGTGACGCACCGCCACGTCGTCTGGCAGCCGCCGCAGGGCGTCGACTGGGCGAAGCTCGAACGCGCGATGGCCGCGACGTGCCGCGAGGCCGTGAAGGTCTTCGGAACGATCCCCTACAAGCACTACACGTTCCTCACGCACGTGGCGGCGGAGTACGGCGGGGGGCTCGAGCACCGCAACTGCACCGTGCTGGGCGCGGACCCTGCCCACCTGCAGAACGCCGAGAAGGTGCAGACCCGCTACCTGCCGCTCGTCGCGCACGAGTTCGTGCACACGTGGAACGTCAAGCGCATCCTTCCCGCCGCGTTCCAGCCGTACGACCTGCAGACCGAGGTCTACACCGACCTGCTGTGGCTCTTCGAGGGCTTCACCAGCTACTACGAGCTGCCCATCCTGCATCGCGCCAAGGTGTGCGGCGAGGAGGAGTTCGCCAAGCTGATGGCGGAGGACCTCGAGATGTACCACAAGGCCCTGGGCCGCCGCCGCATCACCGTGTCGCAAGCCAGCCGCCTCACCTGGACGCTGCTGTACCAGCCGCACGAGCACAACGTCAACCGCAACGTCTCCTACTACACCAAGGGCATGTGGGTCGGGCTCTGCCTGGAGGCCGAACTGCGCCGCCGCACGAAGGGCAAGCTCGGCGTCGACGCTGTCATGCGGCACGCCTGGCGCAAGCACGGGAAGACCGGCATGGGCGTCACCGACGACGCGTTCCCCGACCTCGTCCGCCAGGCCACCGGCATCAACCTGGACCGGCTGCTCAACGAATGGACGCGCGGCACCGAGGAACTGCCCATCGAGAAGTCCCTCAAGACGCTCGGCATCGACCTGAAGACGGAGTGGAAGGAGCCGCGCAAGAACAAGGGCCTCGGCGTCGAGTTCAAGCCCGGCACCCCGACCATCGCCCGCATCTGGGAGGACGTCCCGGCCTTCAAGGTCCTGCAGCCGGACGACGAGGTCGCGGCCGCGGCGGGCTACAAGTGGCGCGCCGAGCACTTCCACGACCAGGTCGCCAACAAGAAGCCGGGCGACGAGGTCGAGGTCGCCGTGTTCCGCGAAGGCCGCCTCCGGCACCTGCAGGTGCCGCTCGTGCTCTTGCCGAAGGACAAGTTCACGGTCAGCTTCACCAAGAAAGCGGGCGCCGCCAAGCGTCTGCGCGTGGCCTGGATCGGGGCCGGCAAGCCGAAGCCGAAGGGCAAGGCCGGCAAGCCGCGCCGCCGCCTGAAGACCAAGGTCCGCCTCAGCGACAAGGCGCCGCCACGGAAGCGGCCGGCATAGGCTCCCCTGTCCGTCCGGCCAAGCCGGTCGGCGGCAAACCTGATGGCCTCGGAGCCCGCTGTCGCCGCATGCCCACGGCAAGGCCGGCCCCTATGCCCGCACGCCGGGCGTTGGCGCTGCTGGCCGTCCTGCTGGCCGCGCTTGCCGGCTGCGCGGGCGGGGCTGGTGGCGACGGCGCGCCCGCCTCGCCTCTCGACGGGCTCGACGACGTCGAGCCGGCGCAGGAGGGCAAAGGCGCCGTCGCCGGTGTCGTCGTGGACGAGTCCATCCGGCCGATCGCCGGCGCCAGCGTCTCGATGGCGGGCGCCGTGGTGGCGGAGACCGACGAGGGCGGCATCTTCATCCTCGACGCCCTCGAGCCCGGCCTGGCGATCTTCGCCGTGACGGCCCCTGGATTCCTACCCGTGCAGACCTCGGCCGACGTGCAGCCGGGCGCGACGTCGCAGGTCCGCGTGCAGATGCCACGCGACACCCGGCCGGTCCCCTACAAGGTCACTTACCGGCACGACGGGTTCATCGAGGCCTGGGGAGGCTATGCCCAGTACTACGTGGAGAACATCCAGCCTTCGGGCACCTGCGACTGCCGCCTCTACTTCACGCCCGAGCCGAACGCCACGACCATCGTCTACGAGGCGTATTGGGAGGCAAACACGCCCGACCCGGCGGCGCAGGCCGAATACTACTGGGTCATCGACCAGCCGGATGGCGACGGGCACGAGGCCGGCTACTGCTTCAGCCCCTGCGTGGAGCACGTCAGCTTCGACGGCTTCAGCGACGGCGTCGAGGCATATGCGCGACTTGACGGGCCGGACTTCTGGCTCGCCGCGCAGCAGTCGTTCCAGCTCTTCGTCACGGTCTGGTACAACGGGGCGGCCCCCGCCGACTGGACTTTGGCCTCCGAAGGGCCCTGAACGGGCAGCCCCTCCCGCCACCACTCCCTCGACCGCCAGGCCCGCGAGTTTCGACGACCTGACTAGGTTGCTCATAACCCTCCTCTGGGGGATGCCTCCCCATGCGTGGTGTCGCCGTTGCCGTCCTTCTCCTGAGCGCCCTCCTGGCCGGTTGCAATGGGGCCCCCTCCGCCCCGGCCGAGGTGGTCATCGAGTCCAAGCCCGCCGAGGAGATCCACTCCGAGGACCCTGCCGATCCCGTGGAAGCCGTCTTCACCCCCAGCCCCAAGACGCGCGGCCACATCGCCGGCGTAGTCGTGGATGACGCCATCCGCCCCATCGAGGGCGCCGTGGTGCACCTTCCCGGCCTCGACCTGGAGCGCGTGACCGACCGCGACGGCTCGTTCGGGTTCGTCGACCTCCACCCGGGGCCCTACTTCATCACCATCAACGCCACCGGCTTCTACGACGCCGAGGCCGTGCTGCAGGTCAGCGCCGACGAGTTCACGCGCGCCAAGGTCATCCTGACGCGCATCCCGCCGCCCGACCCCTACCGCGTGCAACAGTCCTTCGAGGGCTTCGCCGACGTGACGGCCGACCCCGTCTTCGGCATCTCGTTCTTCTGCTCGGCCTGCAACTTCGATTTCTACCTCGACCGCCAGGGGCTGGACACGGTCATCGTCGAGGCCTACCTGAAGGACTCGGCTGAGGGAAGCGGGTTCAACTACGACTTCTACCCGGAGTCCGGCTACGGCGTGTCGGGGACCACCGGCAACCCGATGCGCCTCGAGCAGCGCAACGAGGACCTCGGCGACGGCGACCACTTCAACCTGCGGCTCGACCCGCGCAGCTTCCCCGTGCCGGAGCAGTCCAAGCGCTTCCAGGTCTACGTGACGGCCTTCTACAACGCGGGCCCGCCCACCGGCTGGTCTTTCGTTGCCGGCGACCCTTGACGTCCCGGCTCGCCCGATGACGCGCGCCCCGCTCCGCCTCGCCGTCGCCGCCCTCGCGCTGGCGGCGTCCTTGCTGTCCGGCTGCGGCCAGCCCGCGGAGGATCCGTTCGACGTCGAGGTGCGGTCCGGGCCGGCGGACGCGCTCGCGGGGCCGGCGGCGGGCGACGGCGACGGTGACGTCGCCACCGCCCAAGCGGCGGCCGCGCAGCCGACCGGCGAGGGCCGCGGCCACCTCGCCGGCGTCGTCGTCGACGAGGCCATCCGGCCGATCCGCAACGCGACCGTCCGCCTGCCGGGACCTGGCCTCACGGCGCGCACGGGCCGCGACGGCTCCTTCGGCTTCGTGGACCTCGTGGTGGCGCCGTACCGGATGGAGGTCAACGCCACCGGGTACCGCGACGCGGCCACCATCGTGCAGGTCGACGACGGCGAGTTCACCCGCGCCAAGGTCATCCTGAGCGCCATCCCGGCGCCGAAGCCCTACCACCTGGTGCTGGAGTTCCAAGGGTTCGCCGAGCTTTCGGGCAACCCGCTGGTCGCCAGCCCGTTTGCCTGCGACACTTGCCGGTTCGAGTTCGGCGTCGAGCGGGACGGGCTGCGGGCCATGGTCCTCGAGGCCACGTTCGACGCGCCCCCGGCGGGCAACGAGCGCGGCTTCTACGTCCGCTTTGGGGGCACGACCGTCCTGTGCATCATCTGCAGCGGCGAACCTGACCCGATGCGACTGGAGCTGCGCGACGACGACCTGCCGGAGGGCAGCCGCTTCATCCTGTCGGCCGAGCCCCAGACGTTCCCGGCCTACGAGACCTCCGTGCGGTTCCACGTGTACGCGACCGCCTTCTACAACGGGTTGCCTCCGACGGGCTGGTCCTTCGTGGCTGGTGACCGTTGATGCGGCGCGCACCTGGACCGGCCTTGGTCGCCGCTCTCCTCGTCGCTGGCTTGGCCGGATGCGCCGGCGACGCCTACGACGTCGAGGTCCGCTCGGGCGACACCGTCGAGCAAGGAGGGGAGCGGGCGGTCCTGCCGGACGCCACGGGATCGGCCGAAGGACGCGGCGGGCTCGTCGGGGTCGTCGTCGATGAGGCCGTCCGCCCCATCGCGGGCGCGACCGTCTGGCTGCCGACGCCGGACCTGGTCCTCCAGGAGGCAACGTAGTGGCTGCGCTTCGGCAAAGCTCAAGGCGAGGACCCGGCGTGAGACCGGCCATGAGGTGGTCCGTCGCCCTAGCCCTGGCTGTCGCGGCGGTCGCCTTGGCCGGGTGCGGAGGCAAGGACTCGGGGGCCAACCAGGTCCGCCTCGGCGACGGCTCGCGCATCTCGCTCGACCTGCCGGAGGAGCAGCAGCCGGCGCCCGACGACATCCGCGGCGCGGTCTCCGGCGTCGTCGTCAACGAGGCCATCTTCCCGGTCCCCGGCGCCCTCGTCTCGGTGCGCGACCGCCAGCTTGAGATCGTCGCCGATGCGGACGGCAAGTTCGTCTTCGAGGCGATGCCGCCCGGCCTCTACACGCTCGTCGTCCGCATGGAGGGCTACGGCGACGGCCTCGGCACGATCAACGTCAAGTCGGGCCAGGTCGTCAAGTCCATCCTGCAGATCCACCGCTTGCCCGCGGTCGACCCGTACCACACGACGCTGTCGTTCGAGATCGTGTACAACTCCGTCGACGAGTTCCTGTTGGGAACGGGCAGCGAGCAGAACCTCGTCCCCTTCGACATGCGGCCGAAGACCGTCATCCTGGAGGCGGTATGGACCGGGCTCGTGGACACGCCGGCCTCCAACCTCGACTACATGGTGCGGTCGGAGAAGGACCCCGAGACCTTCCAGAGCGGCAGCGCACCCAACCCGTTGCGCGTCGCCTTCGACTCTGACTTCTTCCCGAAGGACGACTACGCGGTGCGGTTCGACGTCCACCCCGACGCGCTGGCCTTACCGCCCGAGAGCCGCGGCCAGGTCTTCCTCACGCTCTTCTACGTCGACCCGGCCCCCGACGGCTGGAGCATCGTCGGCGGTGACTCCTGATGCGCCCCGCCTTGCCGGCCGTGCTGGCGCTGCTCGTGTGCGCGGTCGCGTTGGCGGGCTGCTCCGGCGGCGACGACGGCCCCATCGAGGTCGAAGTGGCGCCGGGCCAGACCATCACGGTCTCCGAGGCTCCGAAGCCGACGCACGGCATCGTCTCCGGCATCGTGGGCGACGACGCCCTCTA
>JAXDQQ010000301.1:0-3374 GCA_034667805.1 Thermoplasmata archaeon
AGGTCAAGGCGTTCGGCGAATCGTTCACGACGAGCGACCAGAAGGAAGGCATGAAGGCGTTCCTTGAGAAGCGGAAGCCTGCGTTCGCCGGCCGTTAAGGAATGGACTCACGCGGAACGCGCGGAAACCCGCGGAAACTGGTTCCGCGATTTCTGCGTTCTCCGCGTGTCAGTGCGGCCCGTAGATCTCCACGCGACTCCCGATCACGAACCTCGCTTCTTCGCGGCAGAGCCAGAGCACGGCCTCCGCGACGTCCTGGTTCATCGCCCTCTTCCTCGCCAGCCACTGCTTGCCGTGCCGCACGAAGTCCTTCGACTGCGCGTCGGTCGGATAGGGGATGTAGCCGGGCGCGACGGTGTTGACCGTGATGCCACGGTCGCGTTCCGAGCGGGCGAGCTTCTCGGCCAAGAGGTCCCGCGCCGCTTTTCCGACGGCGTAGTCGTACGGCAGCGAGGACGCCAGCGGAGCGCGGTCCCAGCCGATGCTGACGATGCGGCCCCAGCCTTGCTTGCGCATGCCAGGCAGCACGGCCTTGGCGAGGAACAGGAGGCCGTCCACTTCGGCGTCGACGACCTTGTGCCACTCCGCCTGCGTGAGCTTGTCGAGGGGCCGCTCGATGAGGTCGCCGCCCCCATTGGCCACGGCGATGTCGACGCGGCCGAACTCCGCTTCCGCCGCCGCGGCCAGGCGGGCCAGGTCCGTTTCCTTGCGGGTGTCGGCGCGCACCGCGATGGCCTTCCCGCCGAGGGCCTCGCATTCCTTGGCGGCCTTCTTGGCGGCGGCGTCGCCCTTGCGGTAGGTCCCGTAGTTGAGGACGACGTTGCAGCCTTCGCGCGCCAGCGTCCACGCCGTCTGGCGGCCCATGCCTTCGCCGGTGGAGCCGGTGACGATGGCGGTGCGGCCGTCCAATGCGCCCTTTCCCTTGGCCATGTGGGGCCAACCAGGGGGCGGTAGAAATCAGGTCCGCTAGGTCCGGCTGAACCGCCGCACACCGGTCGTGGCGTCGGTCGTGACCTTCGCCTTCCCTTCGATCTCCAGCATGTGCAGGTGCCCGACCATCTCGCACATGCCGAGGAAGACCTGGTCGTGCGCCAGATGCGGAAGGACGCGCGGCAGCAGCTCCCATGCCGTCCGGGGCGCATCCAGGGCGGCCAGCACCTTCGCCGTCCGTCGGTTGTGCTTCTCGAGGTGCCCGTCCAGCAAGGCGTCGGTCAACGGGAATGGGTCGTGATGCCCCGGCAGCACCTGCGCGCCTACGAACCGCCGCAGCCCTTCCAGCGTCCGGAGGTACTGCGCGTAGCGGCCGTGGTCGCGGTCCACCAACTCGATGGCGTTCGACGTGATGTGTTCAAGCAACGTGTCGCCGGACAGCAGGTCGTTGTCGGCCGTAAGGAACACCGTGGAGCCCGGCGTGTGGCCGGGCGTGATGTGCGCCGTCACCTCGACGCCGCCCAACAGGAGGCGCTCGCCGTCGCGCAACGGCTTGCCGATGGGAACGTCCTCCATCCAGGCGTCCATGTGGCCGGCTCGCTCGCGCGAGGAGGCGACGGCCTCCGGCGGCGCGCCGTGCCGCTCCAGCGCGCGGGCGAAGGCGTCGGATCGGCGGGCTGCGTCGCGCCGGAAGGTCTCGACGAACGGCGCCTCCTCGCGCGGCGCCTGGAGCTCGACGCCATGGTCGCGGTGCAAAACGGCGGCGTTGCCGGCATGGTCGATGTGCCCATGCGTCACGAACAGGCGCAGCTGCGCGGGGTCCACCTTGGCAGCCCGTAGCCCCGCCAACAGGGCGGCACGGCCCTCCGTGGTGCCGACGCCGCAGTCCACCAGGGCCGGCCGCTCGCCGGGGAACAGCCAGGCGTTGGCGCTCTTGAGGGCCAACGGGAGCGGGATGACCAGCCGGACGGGGGACCTGGGGGATGGCACTACCCAAGCGACGCCGCCGGTGGCTGAAAAAGCCATGACCCCACCCCCGTCTACCCGTCTATGGACGGGCCGCTTCGCCACGTCACGTTCCGGGTCCAGCACGACTGCCCCCTGGCCCGCATCTCGCTCGAGGTGCCCGGCGTGCGCCTGACGGTGTGGAGCGGCCATCGCGTGGAGGTCATCGAGGTGGAGGCGCAACGCGCCGTCTGGGACAAGGTGGTCGAGGCGGCGCACCGCCACGCCAACGTCAAGCGGGTGTTCCCTCGAGCCAACGGCGGCCTCATCGTGGCGGAGGTGACGGTCGACGACCGCCGCAGCATCAGCCGCACGTTGGAGGCGCACCAGTGCCTTTGGCTCCAGCCCCTCGTCCTCTCGGATGGCTGGGAGCACTACGATGCCATCTCCTTCGGCCCCTCCGAGCAGGAGGCCCTCGACGCGCTCGGCAAGCACGGCACGACACGCGTCGTCAAGCGGCACAGCATCGATCCCGAGGACCTGACGGCCTCGCTGTTCCTGTCGCTGCGCCCGGTGCTCGACGCGCCCACGGACAAGCAGGCGGAGGCCCTTGTGGCGGCCGGGAAGGCCGGCTACTACCGCAGCCCGCGCGAGGCGACGACCGCCGAGGTGGCTGCCGGGATGGAGTTGGGGCGCAGCGCCTTCGAGGAGCGCCTGCGCGGCGCCGAGAACCGCGTCCTGAGCGCGCTCCTTCCCCTCCTTGAGCATCGACGGACCCGCTAGCAAAAGAGGGAAAACGGGGGGCCTCGTGGGCGAAGCGTGGACTTCTCCCTGAGCGACGACGAAGCGCTCATCCAGAAGACGGTGCGCGAGCTCGCCCGCGGCCCGATCGCCGAGCGCGCCGCCGGCCTGGACAAGTCCGGCAAGTTCCCCTCGGAGTCCATGCGCGACCTGGCGGCGCTGGGCATGCTGGGCGCCACCATCCCGGAGAAGTTCGGCGGCAATCCCGTCACGAAGGTCGCCTTCAACCTCATGCTCGAGGAGCTCGCGTGGGCCTGCGCCTCCACCTCGGTCACCGCGGCCGTCCACATGTCGGTGGCCGCCTCGCCCATCGTCGAGTGGGGCAGCCCCGCCGTGCAGCAGCGGTTCCTCCCCAAGCTGTCCACCGGGGAATGGATCGGCTGTTTCGCCTTGACGGAACCGGGGGCGGGTTCCGACGTCGCGGCTCTTGCCACCACCGCCGTGAAGCAGGGCGACCACTACGTCCTCAACGGCTCCAAGGTCTTCATCACGAACGGCAACCACGCTGGCTCCGCCATCGTCGCCGCCAAGACCGACCCCACCGCCGGCCACAAGGGCATCTCCCTCTTCGCCGTCGAGGCGTCGTGGAAAGGCTTCGGCAAGGACGGACACGAGGACAAGCTCGGCCTGCGGGCCTCCGACACCGCCCGCCTCTCCTTCACCGACATGGAGGTCCCGAAGGACAACCTCCTTGGCAA
>JAXDQQ010000302.1:0-12453 GCA_034667805.1 Thermoplasmata archaeon
AACCTGCTTCCCCGTTCTCCCCGGAATCCCTGTTTGGTTCGTCATCGGAGTAGCCGCGCATGAGGGGTTGGCTCCCGACGTACTCTTCCCACTCGTAGTACCAGCGGTCCATGTCGGGGTCCCACTCGTCCCACGTGGCGATGGCCTCGAGGTCCTTCACGCGGTCGGGGGGCACGACCCCGGGGACGATGAACGCCTTCTGCTTGTGCAGCGGGTACGGGTTGCGCAGGCGGAAGCCGAGGACGCCGAGGATGGCGCGGGCGACATACCAGGTGGCGCGGGGGTTCCAGCCATGCGCGATCTTGACGACGACGCCGAGGCCGTCGGGATAGTCGGGGTGGACGATGGACAAGCCCAGCAGACCGTCGGCGCCTTCCTTGGCGACGACCTTGCCGTCGCAGGACTTGAGGATGGTCGTGTCGAGGCGGTTGAAGCCGCCGACGAGGTCAGGGTTCTTGATGAACGCCTCCCAGATCCAGTCGTCGTCCTTCGTCCGCGCCAATTCGGCATACAGGACGGCGAGTTCGGACACGGTGTTGCTGAGCGTTGGCGTGCCGCAGCCGTCGCGGGCGATGCGCGTGGGCTCCCAGTCTTTGCCCAGGATTGAACGTACCTCGTCCATGTACGCCTGGAACCAAGGGTGCTGCGGCAGGAGGTAGCCGATGCGCGGCCAGCCCTTCGCCTTGCAGCCGGCGAGGATGGCGGCATGCTCGCCCGAACAGGGATGGTACCAGCGGCGCGGCCGGCGCACCGTTCGTCCGAAAGGAACGAGGGGAAGTTCGAGCGGCGCCTGCATGAGGCCCCACTCGGTCTCGTGCAGGAGGCTCTGCGCGGCGGCGACGTGCTCGGTGTCGCCGTTGTGCGAGGACACGGCGATGGCCTTCTGCTCCCACTTGGCGCCGGCGAGCTCGTCGGCGAAGACCTTCATCACGAGCGGCTTCATCATGCTGCGTCCGTAGCACAGCACGTTGCCGCCGAAGGAGTGGATGACCTTGCGTCCATGCGCCCACGCGACGGCACCGTGGATGGTCGTCTCGGACACGCCGAAGCGCCGGTAGTCGACGAGGGGCTCCCATTCGACGTCGCGCCCGGTGGGGATGCCCTTGACCTTCTCGCCCAACGGACTGGTCGGGTACTGGTCGCCGCCGGGGCCGGGGATGCGGTCGCCGAGGCCGTCGAGGTTGGCGAAGCCGTTGGTCGTTCCCAACGAGGACGCCCGAGCCACGGATTTCACGGATTCCACGGAGCGCCGTTTCCGTGGGCTCCGTGCAATCCGTGGCCCTTTGGTGGTCGTCGGCGTCACGCGGCGACCTCCTTGCCCTTGAGCCGCGGCGCGACCTTCGCCATGAAGGCCTCCATGTTGCGCACGACGCGTGGCGAGTCGTGGTTGAAGAAGTCGAACCACAGCATCAGCCGGTCGTCGGGATGATACCGGGCCGCCAGCTGTTTGGCCACGTCGTCGGCGTTGCCGATGACGGCGTTGTCGGTGGCGCCTTCGACCTTCTTCGGGTCGAGCGTTCCCTCCAGGGCGTTCCAGTACGCGGTGAGGGCGGCCTTCGCCTCCTTCTGCGCGGCCTGCGTGCGCTGTTGGGGAGTGAGGCCGGGCTCCTCGTTGAGGAAGACCATCACGGTGCGCGGCATGTAGGACCGCTTCCATGGGCCGCCGTCGCGGTGGAAGGCCTTGCGCATGCGCTCGTGCGTGGCGTCGATGACCTCCGGCGCGGTGATGCTGAGGTTGGCCACCTGCGCTGGCAGGAAACGGTTGACGAGCGCCTGGACGCCGGGGTCGTGGCTGCCGACGACGAGCTGTAGCAGGTCGCGGCGGAACTCCTGGGGGACGATCTTGAGGTCCTCGAAGACGAAGCGCTTCGGCAGGACGACTTCAAGGTCGTCTCCAGCAGGGGCAGCCGCAGAGGGCGCGGAGCCCGCAGAGGCCAACCCGCTCTGCGCCCTCTGCGCTCTCTGCGGCTCGGCCTGCACCCGCGTTCGGAGAGCGTTTTCCTGCTTGGCCCCCGCCACGATGCGTTGCCAATCCGCATCGGCGCGGACGTCGCTGCGGGCGATGGTGCGCAGAGGGACCTGGTCGCTGTTGAGGGTGTCGCCGCGCAGCAGCCGGGCGAAGACCTCGGCGGCCTCGTCGAAGACCTTGCCCTTCCACAGCCCGTGCGGCATCGCCTTCTCCACTGCACTGCGCGGAAGGATGCCGTACGCCCGGTTCATGAAGTCGAAGCGGCCGGCCGAGAAGCCGACGTGGATGCGGCGCTTCTCCTGCGGGTCCAGGCCGTGCAGGGCGAGGAAGAAGGCGACGCGCTCGGCGTGCGCCACGGGGCCGCCGTTGCACAGGATGTTCATGACGGCCGAGCCGACCTCGATGCGCTTCGTGCGGCGGAAGATGGCCTGGGCCAACTGCGGCATGTCGCAGTTGAGGCCGACCTCGCCCTGCCAGTGCGGCACGACGGGCTCCCGGTTGCCCTTCTGGACCTCGCTGGAGAGGTGGCTCTCGGCGATCCAGGCGACGCCGAAGCCGAGGCGGTCGGCGGCCTCGACCTGGGAGAAGAAGTTCCGGAACATCCCCGCCTCGTCCGGCGCGCGCCCCTCCACGGGGGTCTGCGAGATGGAGAAGAAGACGTCGAACTCCATGGAGCGCTGTCTCTCATTGGAGGGCCTATCTCAAGGTTTGTGCGGCTGGCCATCGGCAGGGGTGTGGGGTGGAGGCAACGATCCGGGGTCGATCGAGCCGGTCCTCCGTTTGGTTCCAAGCTCCAGGTTCAACCTCTTTCCGCCGTCGTCGTCGGCGTCGTGTGCTTGCACCTGGGCGTGAAGCAGGAACGGCGCCGCTTCGACCCATGCGCACACTCCATCCTTCCGCCCACAACGCTTTTCGCCCGTTGCACACCTGTGCGCAATGTGTTGGCCCTGCGTCCCCTCCTGTTGGTCTTCCTGGCGGGGCTGCTGGTCGCCCTCCCGCAGCCCGCGGCGGCCCAGATCCACAGCTGCGGTCCCTTCGAGATCGTCTTCCGCAACCCCGACCTGCAGCCGGGCACGGACGGCTTCATCACCGCCGAGGGGCAGTTCTTCGCGCAGTTCCAGGTCATCGGCGACGGCGCCGACAAGGTCACCACGATGGGCTTCAGCTTCGGGGCCTACACGCGCGACTTCACCGAGTCCGAGGTGTGCAACAACCCGCCGCAGGCCTGGTTCACCGGGCAGCAGATCCTCAACTACCGCGCCGACACGGACCCGGACGACGGCTTCTTCATCAACCTGCAGACGCCCCTGGTCCCCGACGGGGAATACACGGCGGCCGTGCACGCCTACGACGCCGGCAACAACGAGCTGGGCCGCTTCTGGGCCAAGGCCATCGTCAACAACTGCGACGCCCCGGGGCCGGCCCCGCCCGCCCGCTGCGACGGCGACGAGCCGCAGAACACCAAGAACGACCGCACCGGGCCTTGGCCGATGATCCTGCCCGGCGACGGCCAGAAGCTGCCCGACGGCACGACGGGCTTCAGCCTCGAGTTCGCCGAGGTCCTGTCCAGCCTCGTCGTCTACCTCGACGGCCAGGACATCACGGCCCAGATGGAGCAGTGGCCGGGCCGCCTGTGGGACGACGACCTCATCCCCGGCTACGGCCCGTACGGCCTGGGCAACATCCTGGTCCCGGAGTGCAGCCAGCAGCCACCGCAGACCTGCAGCAACCTGGGCGTCGCCTACCGCTGGAACACGCGCGCCTTGACCAAGGACGACGTCATCCGCGTGGAGGCGGCCGACATGGCGGGCAACCGCGCCGTCAAGGACATCCACATCGGGTCGAGCGTGGCCGGCGGCGCCATCACGGACGCGGCGCCCAACCTGCAGATCACCGTCGACGAGGTCGCCAAGACCACGACGCCGGGGCAGGCGGTCGTGTTCCGCTTCCAGATCACCAACTCGGGCGGCGGCACGGCGCACCCCTTCACCAGCAAGGAAGGACCCGCGGGCTGGACCCTGGAGTGGACCCCGCACAAGCCCGTCGAGCCCGGAGGCACCGACACGCAGGAGCTCACCGTCACGCCGCCGCCCGGCACGGCCGCCGGCGAGTATCCCATCAACGCCACCATCAGCTACCCCGAGGGCGGCACGCAGAAGGACAACGGCTACGCCCTGAAGGTCATCGTGGGCGGCGCCGCGCCCGTCTCCAACGCGGCCTCCACGACGGGAGACGGGAAGAAATCGCCAGGCCTGGCCCCGGTGCTGCTGCTCGCCAGCCTCGCCCTCGCGGCCGTCGCCATGCGCCGCCGCTGAACGCGCGCCTCCAGGCCTTGAGGGCTTGTCCACAAATCGTCAAATAGCGTCCGGCGCGTCGTTCGCCATGGTCGCCCGATTCCCGGTCACGTTGCTTTCCATCGCCGGGGCCCTTCTCATGGTCTGTGCCGCGGATGCCCAGGTCCCGGTGCCGCAGCAGGCGACCCTCGAGCCGGCCCGGGCCTATGCGCCCGCCGTCTGGGACGGGGAAGGCCACGCCTACCTCTTCGGTGGCCTCGGGCCGGGCAACCTGCTGCTCGACCAGATCGTCAAGTACACCCCTGCCACCGACCAAGCGGAAGTGATGGCAGCGCGGCTGCCCGTGGCTGTCTACGGCGCCTCCGCCGTGTGGGACGGAGAGGGCCACGCTTACGTCTTCGGCGGCCGGACCACGATGGAGCCACAGCCGGCGCCGGTCGTCCCGGTCGTCGACGCCCGGCAGACCAACCAGATCCTCCGCTACACGCCGGCCACGGACACCCTCGAGGTCATGCCGGCCGTGCTGCCCACGCCGCGCTACCTCATGGCGGCGATCTGGGATGGAGCTGGCCATGCCTACCTCTTCGGCGGCTACGACAGCGCGCACCTCGCCACGGTCGTGGAATACACGCCGGCCACGGCCGCGGTCACGACCCTTGACACGGCCCTTCCGGGGCCGCTTTCACACCTCGCCGCCGTCTCGGACGGACAGGGCAACGCCTACATCTTCGGCGGCTACGAGGGCTCGGGCAGGTTCAGCGACGAGGTCCTGCGTTTCGATGGGGCGACGAAGGCCATCAGCGTGACGGGCGCCCGTCTGCCGACGGCGCGCGAGAGCATGAGCGTCGTCTGGTCGGACGGCCGCGCCTTCGTCTTCGGTGGCGGTTCACGGTCGGGCCAGTTCGACGACGTGCTGGCGTTCCGCCCCGCGACGGCCGAGGTCGAGGCCATCGCGACCGCGCTGCCGGTCCCCAGCGCCGGCACCGCCGCCGTATGGGATCCATCCGGCACGGCCTACGTCTTCGGCGGGACGAAATCCGATGGGATGCGCGAGCAGATCATTGCCTTCGACTTGGACGCGACGACGCCCGGGACGGTCGTCGAGCCGGAAGAGCCCTCGAACCGGGGCATCCGTGACGCCGACGACGACACCGCCGGGCAGCCTACGCCGGAACCTTCCATCGATGGCGGCTCGCAGCCCATCCCGGGTCCGGGAGTCCTTTCCGTCGGCCTCCTGCTCGCCCTGGCCACCCTCTCCCGCCGCGTCTAGCCCAGGCCGGACCGCAACGACAAAAGGCGCCCACGCGCTGGAACGCAGCGGCATGGAGGACGGCAACGCCGGGCGCAAGGCGACGCTCGTCCTCGTCGCGAACCTCGCGGGCGCCGGGCTGGGCTACGCGGCCCTTCTGCTCATCGGCCGCTACTTCGCACCGGCCGCCTTCGGCTCCTACCTCTTCGCGGTGAGCGTCGCCGGCCTGGCCGCGCTGGTGAGCAACCTCGGCCTCGGCGTCGCCCACCAGCGCCACATCGCGCAAGGCGTCGAGCCCGGGCGCGCCCTCGGCGTCCTCGTGCGCATCCGCCTGGCCTTCGCCGTCATCCTGCTGGCGCTCCTCGGGATCGCCTACTTCCTGTCCACCGAGGTTCTGGGACGGCCGTTCACGGACGCCACGACGCCCGCCGTCTTCGCCGTCGCGCTTGGCATCCAGGTCCTCTCCGGGATCCGCCAGGTCACCTTCGACACCTGGCAGGGGCTGCAGCAGGTCAACCGCATCGAGACGGTGCGCCTGCTCGACACGCTGCTCACCCTCGTCCTCATCGGCAACGCCGCGCTGCTGCTCGCCCACCTGGGGAACCGCTTGGAGGTCGTCCCGGGCATCGGGGCGTTCTGGGCGGACCGCCTCGGCTGGGACGCGCTGCCTGGCGCGGGCGAAGCCGCGCTGCTGCTCTCGGGCTGCTACCACGTCGCGAAGGCCATCACCCTGGCCTTCACCTTGGCATGGTCGGCGCGCGACCGCATCCGGGTGGCCGCGTGGGACGCTCCGCTGGCGCGGTCGTACCTCCGCCTCGCGCTGCCGTTCGCGCTCACGGGCACCCTGGTCCTCGTCCTGCAGTACACCGACACGGTCCTGCTGGGTTTCTTCTGGACGGCGCGCGAGGTCGGCCTGTACGGCGCGGCGCAGAAGCTGTCGTCCGTCTGCCTGCTCGGCGCGACGGCGGTCGGCACCGTGCTCTTCCCGCGCTTCGCGCGGCTGCAGGCCGCCGGCGACCGTGCCGCCGTCGCCGCGACCCTGGCCAGCGCCGAGCGCTACCTGCTTCTGCTCGTCGTCCCCGTCGCCGCGGCCATGGCCGCGCTGCCGGCGCAGGGCCTGCACGTGGCGGTCGGCGACGGCTACCTCGACGCCGCGCCGGCGTTGCGCCTCATGGCGGTCTGGGCGGTCGTCGCGACGCTCGGGCAGGCGCTCTCGTCGTGGACGATGGCGGGCGACCTGCCGGTGCTGGTGCGCGCCACCGCCATCAACGCGGCCGGCAACGTCGTGCTGAACGTCCTGCTCATCCCGCCCGCCGCCCTCGGCCTGGGGCCGGCCGGCGCCGCCCTGGCGACGGTGCTCTCGACGCTGGCTGGGTACGCGTACCTTCGCCACCACGCCCACCGGCGCCACGGCACGCCTTGGATGTCGGGCGCTCAGTTGCGCATCCTGGCCGCGGGCGCCGTCGCGGCGGGCTTCTGGGTGGGCGCCGCACGAATGCTGCCCGCATCGGCCTTCGACCGCGTGTGGGAACTCCTTGCCTGGGGCGCAGCCGGCGTCCTGCTCTACGCGGTGGTCCTCGTCGTCCTGCGCGAACTGCACTCGCGCGACCTGGACTTCCTGCGCAAGGTGGCGCACCCGCGGGCCCTCCTTGCGGAACTGCGCGGCCGTTAGGGACCGCCGACGCGCCAGACTTTTCCGGTCCCGCCGTCATGCGCCGGGCGATGCCGGGCCCGGCCGACCGCGAAGCGCTCTTGGGCGACATGCCGGACGCCGGGCCATGGGTCGGCCTGGCCTGCCGGCTCGGGCTCAAGCGCACCGTCCGGGCGTGGGGCTGCCGCTTCGTGGTCCACGACCCGTTCCTCTCGATGGCCAACGCGTGGTACATCCGCAACGGGCGCCACGAGCGCCCCGAGGCCACGCTGTCCTTGCGGCACCTCGACCCGTCCCTTCCCGTGGTCGAGGTCGGCGGAGGATTGGGCGTGGTGGCCTGTGTGGTCAACGCGACCCTGGCGGACCGCGGTCGCCACGTCGTCGTCGAGATGGACCCGCGCGCTGCCGCGGTGCTGCGCCGCAACCGCGACCTCAACCACAGCGGCTTCGAGGTCGTGGAGGCCGCCATCGCCTACGACGCCGGCATCAACCTGAGCAACGAGCGCGGCACCTTCCACGGCGGCACTCGCCTGGCCAAGGATGGCACAGGTCCGTCTCCCGGCCACGGCACGCTGCGCCAACTCGTGGAGGGCCGCGGCTGGACCCGCTTCAACCTCGTCATGGACATCGAAGGCATGGAGCTGGAGATCCTGCGCAACGAGCCGGACCTGCTGCGCGACTTCGTGGCCGTCCTGGTCCTCGAGCTCCATCCCGGGTTGGGCGCGCCGACGCAGGAAGCGGCCGGTGCCGTCCGGCGCCTGGAGGCGCTGGGTTTGCGCCTGGTGGATTGGATGGGGTCCAGCATGGCGTTCGTCAACGACCGCCTCGTTGCCGTCTCGCCTCCCGCGATGGCCGTCAGGACGTAGGCTCGGCTTTCTTGCGTCCGGGGGCGCGCTTTGGGCCGGGCGTCTTGCGGGTGGCGGCCGCCTGAGCATCCGACTTCGCCGCGAGGTCGACGTAGCGTTGGAAGTCGTGCGCGGCGCGCTGCTCCGGCGTGTGCCGGCGGATGTAGATGTTGTTGACGAAGTTGTGGTACGCGCAGCCGTAGCCGTGCTCGTCGAGGAACCTCGTGAGGGAACGCTTCTGCACGTCCTCGTTCCAGAAGCAGGTCTGCTCCACCATGATGGCGTCCGGGTCGAGTTTCCCTAGGTCGATGGCCATGAGGATCTCGGCGTCGAGGTTCTCCACGTCCACCTTCAGCAGGCCGACCTTGGTGCCGGCGGGGACCTTCGAGTCCAGGAGCGCCTGCACGGCGACGCTGGAGCGGGCGACCGGTTCCGATTCCGGCGGATCGAGGGCGTGCCATTCGGGGCTTGCGGAGCTCTTCTGGTCGCGGTCGGAGAAGCGCACCTCGCGCCCGTCGGCCGTGAGGATGGCGGGCACGAAGGTGTCGCGTGGGCGGGCGCGGCGGAACGGCTTGGCGTGCTTCGGGTCGCCGTCGACGACGAGCCCGCGCCATCCGTTGCGGTAGAGGACGTAGGTGTCGGAGCCGAGGACCGGGTGGCCGCAGCCGAGGTCGATGTAGATGCGCCCGTCGGCGGGGCCGAGGAGGTTGGCGAGCACGAGGTCCTCGCCGTTCTGGCTGTACGACCAGGTGGGCCGCCGGCCGGCCAGGCGCGAGTAGGTCCGCGGCATGCGTCGCATGAGGAACGCGACCGCCATCTTTCGCCCGGGCATCGGCACGGCAGCGGAGAGGAAGCGGCGCTTAAACGTCGCGCGGGGCAGACCGCTGCGGCCGGTCGGCGCGCGTGGCCGCGTACGCGCCGCAGGTGAGGCGGGCCGTCCGCTCCCAGGTGTAGGTGTCGCGCACGAACGCATGCCAGCCCTTGCGCTCGGCGGGGGACGGCTTGCGACGCATCGCCTGGCCAATGGCCTGCCCGAGGCCGTCGACGTCGGAGAAGTAGGCCGCGCGGTCGCCCAGGAGCTCGCGGAAGACCGGCAGGTCGCTCACCGCCACGGGCGTCCCGCAGCGCAGCGCCTCGAGGGGCGGGAAGCCGAAGCCCTCGTCCTCCGTCCACGTCACCACGAGGTCGGCGCCTTGGTAGGCCTGCACCAGGCCGGCCTCGCCGACGTGGCCGAGCCGCTTGAGGCCCTTGAAGCGGCCCTCGGCGGCGCGCTCCCGCTTCGCCTGCTCCTCCCACGCCGGATGCAGGCGGCGGTCGGTGCCGAGCTGCACGACGCGGACGGCGCCCTCGTCGAAGCCCGCGGCGGCCTCCATCACCAGGTCGAGGCGCTTGCGCGGATGCAGGTCGGCCACGACCAGGATGTTGAACGCCTCCGGGTCGAAGGCAGGATGGCGGGCGGCGCCGGGCTCCGGTGGCCGGAAGGCGTCGGAGATGCCCTCGTAGGTGACGTGCACGCGGTCGCCGGAGACGGTGGGGTGGTCCTCGAGGAGCTGCGCCTTGACGGCGGCCGTCGGCGTGATGAAGTGGCCGCCGCGCCGCGTGAAGCCGTCGACGCGCGACCGCATGAGGCGGATGCCCGCCTGCGCCATGCCCCAGGCGGCGCCGAAGCGCTGCGGGTGAAGGTCGTGCAGCGTCACGACGTCGGCCTTGGGGTGCATCATGTAGGCGTTGACGGAGTGCAGCAGGTCGGCGCCTCGGCGGCCACGCACCAGGTGCTGCAGCTGGATCGAGGTGAGTCCTCCGATGCGGCGGCCGGCGACGCGGATCTCCCACGGGTTTACCACGAGGGGCTGCACCGGCTCCCCTGCGGCGGGGAGGGCCGCGGCCAGCTCGCGGGTGTAGCGTCCGGTGCCAGCCAGCGGCGCGCGCCGGTGCTGGATGGAATGCAGGACGACCACGGACGGCGACACGGGGTCCGGCATAACACCGTTTGGCTCGGGCGTTCGCTGCCCAAGGCGGGCCACGGATTTCACGGAGACCAGGAAAATGACAACTCCGTGAAATCCGTGAAATCCGTGGCTCGGTCGGGTCGTCGGCGGTCGCTGCTGGCGCTCAACCTTAATTGCCGACCTGGCTGGCCTCGCCGTGCACGTCGTGGTGGCGACGCACTGGATGCCCTGGGACAAGACGGGGGGCACCGAGGTCCACTGCCACGAACTGGCCACGGCCTTAGCCGCCTTGCCCGACGTCCAGGTCTCCGTCGTCGCGTACACCACCAACGCGCCTCCCGCAGACCTGCCCTACAGCTTCGTCGACCTCTCGACGCGCTGGCTTCGGTTCCTGGACAAGGAGCAGGGGCGCGGCCGCGGCAACGCGTTGGCGCATTGGCTGCACGAACGCGCCCTCAACCGCCGCATGGTCCGCCTCGCCCGCCACCTGGGCGCCGACGTCCTCCACCGCCAGGCCGCCACGCCGTTCCGCGTGCGGGCGCCGATGCCGGTCGTCATCACGCTGCACCGCTCCAACATCCCTGCCGACGACGCCGTCCCGTCGGGCTTCCTCCATCGGCTGGCCTATCCGCTGGGCGCCCTGCTGCGGGCAATCCGTTCGCGCGGCATCCGTCGCTCGCTCGACCGCGCCGACGCGGTCATCGCCGTCTCCGACCACGCGGTCCGCAACGTCGTGCGCCGGCTTGGCGTGGCGCGCGAGGCGAACGTCATCGCGAACGGCTGCGCGCCGCCGCGGTCGGTCCCGGCGAAGGCCGCGGCCCGCAAGCGCCTCGCTGTCCCCGCCAAGGCGCGCGTCGTGCTGTTCCTCGGCCGCGTCCATCCCGAGAAGCGGCCGGAGCGCCTCCTCGCCCTTCTCGACGAGCCCGATCTCGTCCTTGCGTTCGGCGGCGCCGGCCCCCTGGTCGAGCCGCTTCGTGCCCGGTCGGCCACGGAACCGCGGCTGCGCGTGCCGGGCTTCCTCTCCGAGGCCGAGAAGGCGGACTGGCTGGCCGCCGCCGACGTCGTGGCGCTGCCCAGCGGCGTCTTCGAGACGCAACCCATCGTCTTGCTCGAGGCGCTGCGCGTCGGCACGCCGGTGTGGGGCACCTATTCGGAATGGCTGCCCGCGCCCTTGCGCCGGTTCGGCCGGTTCGGCGACGACGTGCGCGGGGCGCTGGAGGCCGCCCGCCTGGACGCGCGGCCGGCCGCGGCCTTGGTGCCGACCTGGGACGACGCGGCGTGGGCCACGCTCGCCGTCTACCGTTTGGCAGTGGGCCAGGCCAGCTGAGACCGTTTCGGGGGTCGCCAACCCCCCTGAACAACGTTCAATCCCTCCTGTTGGTGCGACCCCTCGCGGCAGGGTCCGGGGGCCCCGCTGAACCCGGTCCCTCCTGGACTCGGGGCGCAACGCTTTAAGAACGACCAGGAGTCGCCGCGACCAAGGTAGGGTGGGGTGCGGCGGGGGCCAGGCCAAGGGGCCGAAGGCGTCCGTCGGGCCCCGCAGGTCTCCTCCCTTAGTCAGCGAGAAACCATGCCCAGCTTCACGTTCCGCTTCGCAGGCGAATCCGGGGAAGGCGTCATCTCCGCCGGGGAGATCTGCACCCTGGCCATCTCGGACATCGGCTTCAACGTCTTCACCTTCGAGTCCTACCCGGCCGAGATCAAGGGCGGCCACTGCTGGTACCAGGTGCGCGCCGCCAACGACGAGGTCCTGTCCGCCGGCACCGCCGTGGACTGCCTGTGCGCCTTCAACCAGGAAGCCATCGACCTCCACCTCAAGGCCGTCGGCAAGGGCGGCGTCGTCGTCTACGACCCCGGCCAGGTCACCAAGCTGCCCGACCGCACGGACCTCGTCTACTACCCCATCGCCTTCGACGAGCTGGTCAAGGAGAAGGTCCAGTCGCCCAAGTCGAAGAACGTCTTCGCCGTCGCCACCGTCTCCGCCCTCTACGGCGTCCCGGCCGCCGAGCTGAAGAAGACGGTCGCCAAGAAGTACAAGGGCAAGAACCCGAAGCTCCTGGAGCTCAACGACAAGGCCGTCGACGCCGCCTACGCCCACGTCGCCACGCTGACATTGGCCCACCCAGGCCAGCTGAAGGTCGGCGTGCACGACGCGGAGCGCGTCCTTCTCAACGGCAACGACGCCATCGCGCTCGGCGCCCTCGTCGCCGGCTGCGACTTCTACGCCGGCTACCCCATCACGCCTGCTAGCTCGATCCTGGAGGCCCTCGCCGTCGAGATGCCCAAGATGGGCCACACCTGCATCCAGGCCGAGGACGAGATGTCCGCCCTGGCGCACTGCCTCGGCGCCTCCTACGCGGGGGCCAAGGCCATGACGGCGACGTCGGGCCCCGGCTTCTCGCTCATGCAGGAGCTGCTCGGCCTCGCCTCGACGGCGGAGCTGCCGGTCGTCATCGTCAACTGCATGCGCGGCGGCCCCAGCACGGGCCTGCCGAC
>JAXDQQ010000303.1:0-3210 GCA_034667805.1 Thermoplasmata archaeon
AGGAACGGCGCCGGGCATTCCTTTTCCGAGGACCGCTTTCTCTGTTCGTGGTGCGGGAGACGAAGGCACAGAAGGCCGTTCGGGCCCAGACCATCGCGAAGCGGCTGCGCGAGGCCTACCCGAAGTCCACCACGGCGCTCGACCACGCGACGCCCTTCCAGCTCCTGGTCGCCACGGTGCTATCGGCGCAGACGACCGACCTCGCGGTGAACCAGGCCACGCGCGGCCTGTTCAAGCGCTTCCCCGACGCCGCCCGCATGGCCAACGCACCCGACGGCGCCATCGAGGAGGCGGTCTCCTCCATCGGCCTTTGGCGGGCGAAGGCGAAGAACGTCCGCGCCCTGTCGAGGCTGCTCGTCGAGTCGCACGGCGGCGAGGTCCCGCGCACCATCGACGAGCTGGTCGAGCTCCCCGGCGTCGGGCGCAAGACGGCGACGGCGGTGCTCGGCCAGGCGTTCGGCTTGGCGGCCGGCATCACCGTGGACACGCACATGCTGCGCATCAACGCCCTGCTCGCCCTGGCGAAGGCCAAAGACCCCGAACGCATGGCCCGCGAGCTCGAGGCGCTGCTGCCACCGACCGAGTGGGTGTCGTACACGCACCGCATCATCGACCACGGCCGCCTCGTCTGCGTCGCGCGGCGGCCACGGTGCGGCGTCTGCCCCGTCCAGACCCTTTGCCCCTCTGCGTTCGCGGCGAAAGCGGGGTACAAGCCGAGCAACGACGACACCGAGCCGGCGAGCGCGAGGGGGCTGTCGTGGAAGCGGCTGGAGAGGCGCAGGGCGGCCCAACCTTGATGGAGGGAGCGGGCGTCGCCGCCGTCGTGCAAGACCTCGCCGGCCTCGACGACCGTGAACTGCACGGCCTCCGCTTCACCTGCCTGGAGGGTTGCGGCTTCTGCTGCACGTTCACCCCGGAGGTCGCCACGGACGAGCTGGCCCGGCTGCGCCAACGCTTCCCGCGCCTGCCGGTCGTCGACGAGGGCGACCACGTGCGCCTCGCGTTCCAGGGTGGCTGCGGCGCCTGCACGCTGCTCAAGGCGCGCCGCTGCACCGCCTACGACGACCGCCCCGCGCACTGCCGGTACTTCCCGTTCCACGTCCACTTCGGCCCCGAGCCCGAGGTCCTCGTCAACCGCTCATGCCGCGGCGTCGAGCCCGACGCGGCCGGCGCCTTGGGCTCCGAGTTCCGGGCGCAGGTCGTCGCGACGGCGCCGGCCGGGTCGTTCGAGCGCCATCGCCGCGAGGCCGCGGAGGTGTACGCCGAGTTCGAGGCCAACGCGAAGGCCGACCTGGCGTGGGGCGACGCCGCGAAGGCCGCGCTGGCCGTGCTCTCGCCCGGCCCGCACATCCTCTCGCCCGAAGGCCTCGTCGCCGCCGCCGGCGGCCCTCAGGAGCTCGAGGCGCTGCTCGAGGACGCGTGGGAACCGTTCCACGCCGACGACGCCATCGCACGGCCGTTCTACCTGACGAAAGACCTGCGCTGGCTGAGCTTCCGCTCCGCCAAGGGCCTCCTCGCCGTCGAGGAGATGCAGGAGGACGGCTCGCTCACGCCCTCGGCGCGGCTCGTGCGGCCGGTGTCGGCGCCCCGCCTGCCCATGCCGGTCCTCGAGGGCCTGCACAAGGTGCTCGTCCACCTCGCCGGCCGGCAGGCCTTCCGCGGACAGGTCTTCGCGGCCGTCGACGACCTCGACTACGCCGTCGGGGTCGAGGAGGCGGCCGAGGCGCGCATCCTCGGCGTCGCCGTCGAGCTTGTCCTGCGCGCCGGCCTGCTCAAGGCGCTCGGGATCCCCGACGCCGAGCTGGCCGCGGAGGCGTGGCGGTTCGAGGACTCGGCGTTCCTCGACCATCCCACCATCGGCGGCTGGCTCTAGCATGCAGCCCCTGGCCGGCCTCGACGACCGCGAGCTGCACGGGCTGCGCTACGCCTGTCTCGAGGACTGCGGCTTCTGCTGCACGTTCACCGCCGAGGTGGCTGAGCCTGAGCTCGCCAAGCTGCGCAGCCGCTTCCCGGCGCTGCCAGTGGCCCGGCGTGACGGTATGATGCTCCTCGGCCTGCAAGGCGGCTGCGGCGCCTGCACGCTGCTCAAGCAGCGCCGATGCACGGCGTACGACCTTCGGCCGGCGCACTGCCGCTACTTCCCCTTCCACGTGTACTTCGGCCGGCGGACGGAGGCGTACGTGAACCGCTCCTGCCGCGGCGTGGAGGAGGCGCCCGGCGGCGACCTGCGCGCTGAGTTCGCGACTCAGGTCACGTCCGCCATCCCGGGATACCGGCTCAAGGTCGAGCAGGATCGCGCCATCAAGGCGCACCGCGAGTTCGAGGCGAACGCGCGGGAGGCGGACGCGTGGGGCGACGCCGACGCCGAGGTTGCCCGACTGCTGGCCCGCGGCCCCGCCTGGTTCGACGCCGCGCTGTGGCCTCCGACGCCGACCGGGCAGGCCGACGAGGCGGGCTCGCCCGCGGAAGCCTGGGCCGTGGCCCTGGCGCCCTTCGCGGAGGCGGACGCCGCCGCGCGTCCGTTCCACCTCGCTGCCGACCTCACGTGGTACGCGTTCCGCGGCGGCGTCGACGGCCTCTCGGTCGACAAGATGGCCGAGGACGGCCGGCTGACGCCAGTGACGGAGCTCGGCCCGTTCGAGGAATGGCCGCGGCTTCCGGGACCGGTGCGGGAGGGACTCGCCGCGGTGGTCGGACGTCTGGCCCGGCGGGACGTCCTCGTCGGATCCATCTACCATCTGGTCGACGACACGGACTACGCCATCGCCGTCGTCGACGCGGCGGAGGTGCGGTTCGCCGACATGGCCGCCAGCCTGGCCTTGCGCGCCGAGATCCTGCACCGGATGGGGATCCCGTGGGACCTCGTCCCGGCCGAGGCGGCGCGCTTCTACGATTCCGCGTTCCTCGACCACCCGACCATCGGCGGATGGCTCTAGCGGTCCGAAACGGGCTCAGCCTCCCGGCGCCCGCTCGCTTGCGCTCGCGCCGCCGACGAGGCCGGACCCGTTTCGGTGTTCGCTGGGGAGCAGGGGGCGCTGCGCCCCCCTGCACCCCCCGCGCACAGCGGCAGCTTCCAGCAGCCGCCGGGCTGCTGTGTGGGTGGCCTCGGCCCGCTTCCAGCGGTCCTCGGCGACCGTGCTGGCTTGGGACCTGCACAATCGAAAAGAAAGGGAGGAGAAGGGGAGAAGGGAACCGCTGCTCGACTAGCCG
>JAXDQQ010000304.1:0-11961 GCA_034667805.1 Thermoplasmata archaeon
CGGTCCTTGAGGTCATTGTTCGCCTAAAGGACGCGGGGCATCTTCCTGACGAATTCAAGTCACTCGCGGAGGCTTTCCATAAGTGGCCCTTGGATCGGGAAGATCCTGCAAACAAGGATGCCTTGGCCATGTTCGCTAAGGTCCTGGATGCGCTTGACGGGTCACGCCTGACAAGTCTGATAGAGTTCTTCCGCTCCACGCATGCCGAGATGGCCGCGATGCTGGCGGCCGGTGAAGTTGGGAGTTCGTGCCGAAAATCGAAGCTGTACTGCACGACTTTTCCCTGCCACGAATGTGCTAGACATATCGTTCACGCCGGAATATCGGAAGTTGTCTACATCGAACCGTATGCGAAGAGCTTGGGACACAAACTCCACCCGGATTCTATTTGCGTGACTTGCTCCCCACGAGATCTCCGAAGGGGGTTCGGGAAGCTTCAGCCTTCTTGCAGCAAAGTCCATTTCAGACCGTTCACTGGCATAGGCCCACGGATGCACGCTAGGATTTTCAAGGCCGATGAAAGGCGAGACCGTTCCACCGGTCAATTGCGTCCTTGGCGTGAAGGGCGCCCTAAGCTAATCGGCCAAGTTGATGAAGAGCACATCATTCGCGCCGAAGCAATTGCTCTCAATGCGCTAGGAATGAGCTTCCAAGCGGCACAGTTGACCCTTGACGGCTTCGGAGAATCCATTAAGGCGGGGAACCTAACAACGAATGGAGGGGATTCCAATGCCGGTGCCTGACCAACTTCGCAAAAACATTGCCCTGGCGCGTGACTACCTGCAAGGTCGTGTGCCATCGAGTCCTCCACGTGCAATGGTGGATACCCATTCAGAATCATCCTCCACGCCAGATAGCTAGATTTCCCAAATTTCTTTGGTTGTTGAAGTTCCCTAAAGAGAAATGCGCAGGGCTGCTTCGCGCGTCCCCTTGCTGGCCCTTGGGGCCCTAGACTCTCGTTTTGCCAACCCTCAGGTTTGGTCGATGCCGTGACGCGTTTCGGGATTAGCCGGCGGCCCCGGCGCACCCATCGAAGCGATCGTATCAGCCGGTGCGCGACCGTTCAAGCGCGCATCAACGTAGGCGCGGATGGCGCTTGTTGCGACGCTGGACTTCGAGATGTGGCCGACGCGTCTCCGCTCGTCCTTGACGAAGGCATCGAGCAGCTTAGACAAGTCCCGCGGGATGCGGATGTTGTCCCAGTCGGCCTGAGCCATGCCGTTGTTGCTAGAGCAGTTGGTTATAAATGTAGCATGGGTGCTACATAGCCGGCGACAAGGACTTGAGCCCCCACGTCGAAAGGTCAGCTATGCCGCCGAACGCGATTCATCTAGAGTGGGGCAGCTGCCGGCGCTGCGGAATCTCGACGGTCGTCAGCACGCGAACGCTTCAGGTTCATGGCCTGCGCTGCTTTGACTGTCGGCGTGCCCTGCGTGGTCTTGCCGCCGGACAAGCGGTCGTGTCGGGAAGGCTAACCGCTCTTGAGCAAGAGAGGCAAGCTCTGAAGGTCCGGCTGGCTGCTATCGATGCAGAGCTAACCGCGAAGCGCGCAGAGTTGCGACGCGTTTCTCACGTCTTCGCGTAAGGGGCCAGAAGCGGCTTGGACTTCAGGAAGTCCTCGACGCCGATGTGCTGCAGATCGATGAGGTCACGCCAGTGGTCCCACAGCACGCCGCGCTGGGTGGCATCGATGGCATCCGTGTAGTCCTGATCGTCCTCAATCCGGGCTAGCACCTCGGCGGGGGCTCCAAACTCTTGCGGCGGTTTCCAACCGGTGGGCAGGCGCGGCGGAGAGAAGAAGCCGCCACGGGGGCGGTTGTAGACGAACAAGTTGTCCGCCGCGCGTTCCTTGGCTGGCCTAACTTTGGTGTCGGGCGGCAGAAAGCGTGGCCGGCCCATTGCAGGCAGAACCGCGTCCACACCGGCAGCCAGAAGCCTGGCGTAGGCGCTAGCACCGCGGTCGTCGAACAACGGCTTCACATCGCTAGCGAGGATCAGCGCATCGTTTCCTTCTGCACGGGCTTCGGCGATGATGCGCACCGCACGTCGGGCCGCGGTCTTCGTGCCGACATGGACCTGCAGCGTCCGCAGGTCATCCGCGTCCAAAGCCTGCTTGAACACCTTTGCGTCACCGGCTAGCGCAAGGTCGAAGCCGATTCCGACCTGCAGCCTGTTGCCAACCAGGCCGGCTTGGTCGATGGCGCGGTTGGCGCGGTCAACCTTCGTATCCAGCGACTCCTTGCGGTTGCCATCGAGGAACACGCGGCTGATGCCTGCAGCCCCTGCAGCTTGGATCTTGAAGTCGTCCAGATCCGGGCATCCCGGGTAGACCTTCTGCTTGCCCCTGCTTGTGAACGTGCGGGGTGAGATGTAGGCCAGCCATGTCTCGGCGTCGGGCCGAACGCCGGCCGCCTGTTTGACACGCTTCGCCCACCGCGCACCTTGGTTCTCGGGCTCCTTCAGGTCTGCGCGCAGTTGCGGCGCGAGGAACGCGTCGATGCCGACCACTGGTTGGGGAAGCCCGCACTTGCCGCGGAGTACGCCTTCGAGGATGCGTTGATTGGCGATGACGCCGTGAGTCATGCCAGCACCTCCGGAAGATGTTGGCAGTCGTGGTGCGGGCCTGGGTGTGTTCGGCGTGGGTTGGTGGTCACGATTTCCCCTCCTAGGTTGTCTTCCGTGCGCGTTCGCACGGGGCGATTCCATCCGGGTTCAGCGGATGGTGCATCCCGTTTCCCTATCGGCAATCCAATAAAAGATTCCGGGGGGACACGACCACTGTTTCATGTGCAGCCACTCGAAATGGTTTCACTTCTTAGAAAGAGGTCGAACTTCCACTAGAAGTTTCCACGAGAAGTCTCGGTTTGATGTTGCACTTTCACAGGACCTCTGGGGCGGCTGTTACACCGTCGTCTCTTCTCTGGTGAGGCTAAAGTAGCGGGGCCAATCGCAATCCAGCCCTCCTAGGGCTGCCTTCCCCTCCCCCCGCGGGGTTCACGCCGCAAGGCGCCGCGGGGGATCTTTTGCAATGGCCCCACTCGGGGGATCTTTTGCAATGGCCCCACTCGAAGGCAGGGGGTATGAGACCACGCCATCGGATTCCCGACGGCTTCCGGCGTAAGGAGAACCTGCGGAAGTCGGAGTTCGAATTGCGGCTTTGCCGAATTTCTGACTCACTCGCTTCGCTCGTTCGTAGCGGCCGAAGATCCGAGCGGGCGCGTTGCGGCCCGCTCCTCAAAAGAGCCCTGCGGGCTTTTTCGCGGCGAATCCGAGCGGGGCTACTCGCACTCGCATCAACGCGCCTTCGCTTCCAACGCGGCGGCGTCCAGGTACCCGTAGCCAGCGGCGCGGTCGTGCGGCTGCGACGCCCCGGGAACGTCGGACGCGCTTTCCATCAGCCACTGCTTGAACTGCGAGACCCCGGCGCCGTCCTTGGGGTCGAGGGCGGGATGGCCTTGCAGCACGAGCGCCATGGCGCTCACGACGAATGGGACCGCGGAAGAGGTCCCGCTGGCGGAGACGAACTTCCCGTCAGGGTAGGCGCCGTTGACGTCGACGCCGGGGGCGCTGATCTCGGGCTTCTCGTCGGGGGCATCCCGACTGCCGAGGCCGGGAAGGATGAGGCCGGACGACGCGCTTCCGCGGCTGGAGAAGTCGGCGACATGCCGGGACTTGTCGGCGGCGGCCACTGCGATGACCTCGGCGACGTTGGCGGGCGAGCTCACGTCGCCGTTGTCGGGGCCTTCGTTGCCGGCGGCCGCCACGACGATGACTCCGCGCGCGACGGCCGCCCGCGAGGCGTCCTCCGCCTGCGTGCCGAGGATGGGGAAGGAGTCGCCGCCCAATGACAGGCCGATGACGTCTGCGCCCTGGTCGACGGCGAAGCGGATGCCGGCCGCCACCCAAGTGTCGCTCGACTTGGTGGACTCGTCGAAGACCTTGACGACGATGAGGTCGACGCCGGGGGCGCCGCCGCGCAGGCTGCCTTGGCCGGCGACGAGGCTGGCCACGTAGGTCCCGTGGCCGTCGAGGTCGTACGGGTCGGGCTTGCCATCCGGGATGTCCTTCCAGGCCACGATGTGCGCGCCCTTGAAGGTGGACTGCGATGGGTCGATGCCAGTGTCGACGATGGCCACCTGGACGCCGCTCCCGTCCAGGCCCCTGTCGAAAAGGGCGTCGAGGCCGGTGCTGGAGAAAGCCCACCCCGTCCGGCTCACGCCGAGGTGTAATCCGGTGCAGCCGGTCAGGAGGAGGACGGCCAGGAGGATGGCGGGGAGCCGGCTGGCCCGCGCTAGAGGTCCGGACTTGGTCAAGCGGGCGGCCACGGTCCGGGATACGTCGGGGGTTTCTACTCTTCTCCGTCAGGCTGGCTGGGCGTCCTTGAAGGCCTTGATGCCGATGGTGTACTCGCCGCTCCATGCATGCAGGTTGGGCTGCGGCTGGTCCATCCAGACCTGGAACTCCCACAGGCTCTGCGGCGCGTACGGCGAGTCGGCCATCGAGCCCTCGATGGGGATGGTGAACAGCGTCTCGCCCGGCGTACCGGTCGACATGACGCCGGCCGCCTTGGACTCGCTCCACGTGTCGGCGCCATGGTACGACAGGCCGAGTCCGGCAGGGGCACCGCCGGTGATGCGGACCGTGACCTCGACGTGGTCGGTGTCGAACGGGATGACGGCGCCATTGGGCAGGATGTGCCGGCCGGGGCAACCGCTGTAGCAGGAGGTCATGGTGCCGAAGGTCGGGATCTCGGCCTCGTACGTCAGCTCGGTGCCGCCGGAGTCCGAAAGGAGGTCGAGTTCGGTCGCGCCGTTCCATCGGTCGGGGTGCGGCGGATACGGGATGAGCGGAAGCCCGCGCACCGCCTCGACTTTCCAGGTGTACGTGCCGCCGACGTGGATGTCGTCGCCGCCCAGGGCCTTGACCTGGAAGACCCAGAGGCTCAGGACGTAGTGCGGCGGGTCGTTCTCGCCCTGCGTGGTGTTGATCGAGAAGGGCACACCGCTCTCCAGCGGCCCCCAGCGCTTCGGCTCGGAGTCCATCGCGGTCTTGACCCACAGCTCGAATCCGCTGAACTGGTCCTTGCCATCCGACGTGTGCGTGAACGTCCCGTTGACCCAAGCCGTTCCTTGCGGGACGATGAGGCCCTCATCGGGGCGTCGGGATTGGAAGACCATGCCGTCCGTGCAGCCGCTGCAGCTCGCGGAGCCCCCGGACTCGGCGTCGAGGACCGTGACGCGGTCGCGGCCGCCCCAGTAGTCGTGGATGTGCGAGCCGGCCGCCATGCTGCCGTTCTGCAGGTACGCCGTGTCGCGCGGGTCGGTGATGACGTCGATCCCGTCCGCCGCCGCAGGCTCGGCGCCGTTTCCCTGGGAGCATCCTGACAGCAGGGCCACGAGGAACAGGCCGGCCGCCAACCACGAGCGCATGGCCCCATCGACCCCTGCGGCTATTTCAGCAATCTGGCACGGTCGGAAAAACATCCGGGCGGATACCGGCCAAGCATGCGGCTCTTCGTCGCCGTCCCCGTCCCGCCGTCGCCGGCCTACGCCGAGGCGACAAAGGACATCGTCGCGGCCGCCCCTGGCGCCCGCCCGGTCCCCGACGGCGCCTGGCACATCACGCTGCGCTTCCTCGGCGAGGTGTTCGACCCCGAGCCCGTCGAGGCCGCCCTAGTCGCGGCATGCCGTGGCCGCCCTGCGCTGCCTTGCGTCGTGGAGAGCCTCGGCACGTTCCCGGACACCGGCTTCCCGCCCGGCAAGAAGGCCCGCATCGCCTGGGCCGGCGTGCGCGCCGCCGGCATCGACGCGCTGGCGTCCGCCGTCGAGCAGGCGACGGCCTCGTTCGGCGAGCCGCCGGAGCGCCGCCGCTTCGTGGCGCACGTCACCCTGGCGCGGCTGCCCAACCCGGCCGACCTGCGCAGCTTGGTCGACCGGCACAAGGGCACGCTGTTCGCCACAGGCGCGCTCGACCGGGTGGTGCTCTACCGCAGCCGGCTTGGGCCCGCCGGCCCCAGCTACGATGCCATCCGGACCGTCCAATTGGGCCAAACACGCTAGGACAGGTGGCCCGTCGACCGGCGCAGGTCGGCACAGGCGAGAAATGCCGGGGCGACTATCGCCCCGCGTGCCCGCCTACGTCCTCATCGACAGCCACGTGACCGATGCCGCGCGTTATGCGACGTACGCCGCCGAAGGCGGACGCATCCTTCCGGGGCTCGGCGGCCGGTTCCTCTCCCGTGGCGGCCGCGTCGAGGTCCTGGAAGGCTCCTGGACGCCCACGCGCATCGTCGTCATCGAGTTCCCCGACGTGGCCGCGGCGCGCCGCTGGTACCAGTCGCCCCAGTACCAGGCGGCGCGGAGGATGCGGGAGGGCGCGGCCGACTTCCGCTGCGTCATCGTCGAGGGCGTGGCGGGGAGCGGTCCCGCCGTTCCGTCCCCTCAGGCTTAACCCGGCGGCCCGCTTGGCTCCCGCGTGGCCCAGTCCGGTCCCAGCCCCTCCAACGCAGGCTCGGCCAAGAAGCGCCCCGGCCTGCTCGTGGTGATCGACGGCTTCGGCTTCGGCGACCCCAAGAACATCTGCAACGCCTTCGAGCTCGCAAAGACCCCGACCTTCGACCGGCTGCGGCGTGAATGCCCGGTCGTGGACGTGGAGTGCGGCGGCGAACGCGTCGGGTTGCCGAAGGGGCAAATGGGCAACTCCGAGGTCGGCCACCTCAACATCGGCGCCGGGCGCGTCGTCCACCAGGACTTCATGCGCATCAACAAGGCCGTGGCAGACGGCACGTTCGGCCAGGAGTCCGCCATCCAGGAGGCGTTCGGGCACGTCAAGCGGACGCGCGGCCGCCTCCACCTCATGGGCCTCCTCGGCCCCGGCGGCGTCCACGCGCACGAGGCGCACTTCGGCGCCGCGCTCAAGGCAGCGGCGAAGGCGGGCCTGAAGGAGGTCTGGGTGCATCCCGTGGGCGACGGCCGCGACACGCCGCCCAAGTCCGCGCTCGGGTACCTCGAGACCCTCGAGTCCCAGATGAAGGCGGCCGGGGTCGGCAAGATCGCGGACTTCGTCGGCCGCTACTACGCGATGGACCGCGACAACCGCTGGGAGCGCATCAAGGCGGCCTACGACCTCTACATCCACCACGATGGGCGTGAGGCGCCGTCGGCGAAGGCCGCGCTGGAGAAGGCGTACGCCCTCGGCGAGACCGACGAGTTCGTCCAGGCCACCTCCATCGACCCCGCCGGCGTCGTCCGCAAGGGGGACGCCGTCCTCTGGCTCAACTTCCGTCCCGACCGCAGCCGCCAGATCACGCGCGTCTTCACCGACCCGGCGTTCCACAGCTTCCCCCGGCCCCAGGTGCGCGACGTGCTCTGGGTCTGCATGACGCGCTACGACGCGAACTTCACCTGGCCCGGCGTGCGCGTGGCCTATCCGCCGCAGACGGTCCCCGACTGCCTCGCGGAGCACCTGTCAAAGCTCGGCCTCTCGCAATTCCACACGGCGGAGACCGAGAAGTACGCCCACGTCACCTACTTCCTCAACGGAGGACGCGAGTCTCCGTTCGCTGGCGAGGACCGCAAGCTGGTCCCGAGCCCGAAGGTCGCCACCTACGACCTGCAGCCAGAGATGTCGGCTGGTCCGCTGACCGACGAGGTGCTGCACGCGATGGGCTCGGGCGGCTACGACTTCGTCGTCGTCAACTACGCCAACCCGGACATGGTCGGCCACACCGGGAAACTCGACGCCACCGTGAAGGCCGTGGAGTTCATCGACAACTGCATCAACCGCGTCACCGCCGTCGCGACGGAGCTCGGCTTCGTCACGCTCATCACGGCCGACCACGGAAATTGCGAGGAGATGTGCCGCGTGAACCGGGACGGTTCGCGCGGAGAACCAATCACCAAGCACACGCTCAACCCCGTGCCCCTCATCCTCGTCAACGGCGGCAAGGGTGTCGGCCTCGAAGGCGGCGGCGCGCTGGAGAACGTCGCGCCCACTTTGCTGGACCTCATGGGGCTCCCGGTCCCGAAGGCGATGACGGCGAAGTCGCTGGTCCGCCGCGCCTGACGACGCCCACCCGAGCCACGTATTTCACGGTTTGCACGTAACTGTTCCGTGGTCTCCGTGAAATCCGTGGCCCGTCAGAGGCGCCAAGCCACCACAGGGCTGAAGACCCCTTTCCCGGCTGGCCGATCGATGCGCGCCCTTCTCCTGGGTCTTGCGGCCCTGCTCGTCCTGGCGCCGGTCGCCTCCGCCCAGTCGATGTACACCATGCCGCCCGAGGTCATGGAATGGGCCATCACCGACGGCACGCCGCTGGAGCTCGACTCGCCGGGCACGCTGGCCGCCCTCAAGGAGGTCCAGGAGACCCTGTCCGGCCAGCAGATCCACGACTGCGTCGCCGAGATCACGCAGGACGTGCCCGCCTCGTACCGCGTCATGGGGACGCCGACGCAGCAGATGTTCCTCGAAAAGTACGGCACCGTGTTCTCCGACATGGGCCTGCCGTCGAAGGAGCACGTCTTCACCGAGGGCGGCCCCGGCCTGGTCGACCCGCCGGAGCAGCTGCAGGGCGGCGTCAACCTCATCGGCGTGCTGCCGGGAAAGGACCTGACGAAGTGGATCGTCATGGGCGGCCACTACGACACGCGCGAGTTCACCCTCGGCGGCGGTGCGTTGGACAATGCGGCCGGCATCTGCAGCGTCAAGGAATTGGCGCGCTCGTACAAGGCGTACGTGGACGCGCATGGCCCGCTCGAGGCCAGCGTCGTGTTCATCTGGTACGACGGCGAGGAATGGGGCCTCTACGGCGCCGTCGCCTTCAGCAAGGACACCAGCGTCGCCAAAGAGCTGCTCGGGCTGGAGCCGGGCGTCGAGGTCGACATCCTCGTCTCGCAGTCGTACGACATGCCAGGCATCAACTACCCCGCGAAGAACACCTGGGTCAACTACGGCGTCAAGGAGGACCTTGACGAATACGCGGTGCTGAACCTGCGCACGGCGCCCATCCACGATGCTGAGAACTGGACGTGCTGGTCCTACGGCTGCTACAAGGAACTGGCCGAGCACCCCGACTTCGTGCAGATCGTGCGCGACAACGCCAACTTCCAGTTCCTCATGCGCGAGGTCTCGTACGACGTCCTGGCCCTGCCGCCGGATTACGTGTGGATCTACGACGACCACTACGGCCGCAGCGACCACATCCCCCTCATCGCCCTCGGCTCCGCGGGCAACCGCATCCAAGGAAGCCACGACGACGAGTACCCGCACTACCACCAGCCCACGGACTCGCTGCCCGGCATCTACGCCATCACGGGCGGCACGCCGGACGGCATCATCTCCGGCTTCGAGACCGAGGTGGAGGCGGGAGGCCTGCCATCCTTCTACACCGCCTTGACCGGTGGCCTGGGCCACTACGGCGACAAACTGTACTACAAGGAGACCCCGCAGCCTGCGGCAGACGCCCCGGCCGCGGCCACCGGCAAGGACTCGCCCGGACTGGCGCCCCTCGTCATGCTGGCCGCCATCGCGGCGGCAGCGGTCCTGGCCAGGCGCAGGCCGGGCCAACGCTGAAGACCCCGGCCAAGCCTGGGCGGCCCATGCGCGTCCCTGGCCCGGCCCTCGTCCTCCTGACGGCCCTCCTTCTCTCCGGCTGCCAGTCGAGGCCCGAGGAGGCGGCCGGATCCGACACCCCGGCCCCAGACCCGGTCCTGAGCGTGCTCGCGGGCGCCGTCGAGCCGACGGCCCTTGCGGCCCCGACATTCCAAGCCCTCGGCGCCGTCGCCACCGGCGGCGCCGCCTACAGCGCGGGCGAGCCTTCCATCCGCGCCACGCTTGACGGCCTGCTCTACATCGCGTTCCCCGGCTGCGACAACGGCGCGAGCATCCTGCTCCCGACCCTGCCGGGCCAGGAAGACTGCCTCGACGGCGTCGTCTACCGCTCCACCGACCAAAGCAAGAGCTGGACGCGCCTCAACCGCGAGGGCGACGGCCGCCTGAGCGGCGACGGCCCCGCGGCCAACGGCGACGCGGAGGTCGCCGTCGACTCCGCAGGCACCGTGTACGCCAGCAACCTCGGCGCTGGCATCCAGGTCCAGAAGTCCACCGACGGCGGCGCGTCGTGGGAGTACGTCGCCAACGTCGTTCCGGAGGACGAGACCGCCGACCGGCAATGGATGGCCGCCGCCGGGCCCGGCCACCTGGCCATGGCGTGGATGGGCAGCCTGGAGGACGAGCCGCGCAGCGTCATCCTCAACACCACGTTCGATGGCGGAGCGACGTGGACGGGCGCCGTCTCGATCGGCAGCAACATCGGCTGGCTCGGCCCCGTGCAGTTCAGCCTCGACGGACGCATGGCGTACGTCGTCTACACGCAGCCCACCGGCGAGGGCGTCAACGCGGTCCTCTACAGCCAGCAGACATGCGAGGTCCGCGTCGGCATCAGCAACGACGGCGGCGCCACGTGGGCCGACGTCGGGACCGGCGCCCTCATCCAGACCAACCTGCAAGGCGGCCACTGGTCGTGCGTCAACATGGCGCCCGCCCTCGACGTCACTGGCGACGGCCACCTCGCGCTGGCCTGGTCGGAGGACGTCGAATCGCCGGGGGACCTCACCGCCGATGGCGCGGTCGTCAAGGCCGTCGTCGGCAGCGCCGACGCGCAGGTGTGGAGCGCGCCGTTCGTGCTCAGCACCGAGCCGACCGCCATCATGCCGTGGGTGGCCGGCGGCGCGGGCGATCGCTTCGCCGTCACGTACTTCTCCAGCTCCCTCCCCGCCGACCCGGACTACGTCGCCTCCGTGTGGGACCTGCGGGTCGTCGTCGTGGACGGCGCCGGGCCGGACGCGAAGCTCGTCGGCGCGCTCATCGACGACGACGTGCATGAAGGCGGCATCTGCAGCCGCGGCGGCGCGTGCCTCCTCACGGGGTCCGACCGGTTCCTGCTGGACTTCTTCCAGAACGACGTCCTGCCCGACGGCCGCCTCGTGGTCGCCTACCCGGCGAACCCGGCCTCCGGCGCACGGTCCCTGGAGATCCGCTTCGCCATCCAGGACGGCGGGACCCTGCTGCTGGAACGCCCCTGACGGCCCAGCGAAACCCCCAAGACCCCCCTCGCCTGGGAAGGGTCGTGGACCGCAAGGCGCAGCTGGCCGCCTCCCGCGAGGCGTCGGGCTACACCAGCACCGACCCCGCCCCGCCGCAGGACGTCGGTGGCGGCCTGGAGGCCGCCGCCGACAAGGCCGCGCGAGCCAAGCCAAGCGTCGCCGAACTCCGCGGCCGGCTCCTCGACAGGAGCCTGCCGATGTTCCAACGCATGCGCGCCGTGTTCTCGCTGCGCAACCGCGGCGGCGCCGAGGCCATCGAGGCGCTGGCGGCGGCGTTCGACGACCCGTCGGCGCTGCTGCGCCACGAGCTCGCCTACGTGCTCGGCCAGATGGGCGACCCGCACGCCGTCCCGTTCCTCACCGCCGTGCTGCGCAAGGGCCACGAGCACGTCATGGTCCGGCACGAATGCGCCGAAGCCCTCGGCGCCATCGGGCAGCCCGAATCCGTGCCCGTCCTGCAGCAGTACCTGAAGGATCCGAACCCCGAGGTCTCCGAGTCCTGCGAGGTCGCCCTCGACCTCATCGCCTGGGTCAACTCCAAGGACCTGCACTACGCGGCCTAGGGACTCCCAACTCCCCACGACTTTCCAATTAACGGCGTCGGTGAGCGTCGGAAGGACTCGGAAGACCAACCCTGAACATATGGCCCCAATCGACCTCAACCAGATTTTGGCCAGGTTCTTGTGCCAAGGCATCCTGCCGTCACTGGACGTCTATGACTTCGGGTGGTCGACTAATCCCGGTCGTGGGCATCCTCTGCATCGCAGCCCTAGCGCTAGCTGGTTGCTCAAGCAGGCCCGAACTTCCGCCAATCTTCGAGATCCAAGCGCTAAGCCACTGGCGTGAAGGCGAGTTCGAG
>JAXDQQ010000305.1:0-6121 GCA_034667805.1 Thermoplasmata archaeon
CGGCTTCGACCGCGCCTCCGCCCAGGAACTCGCGCACTTCGACCTGGCCGCCGGCGAGTCCGGCACCAAGGAGGTCGTGGTCGAGCAGAACACCGGGCTCCTGCGCGCCCAGGCCATGGCCGACGGCAAGGAGGCCGAGCTCGAGCGCGTCATCCCCATCCGGTACACCATCCTCGGGCAGGGCGGCGGGCCGGCCGACGGCACCGTCTCCGACCCTGACATGGTCGAGCAGTCGGGCGCTGGCGGGGACGCCAAGAAGGACACGCCCGCCCTCCCGCTGGCGCTGCTGGTCCTCGGCTGCCTCGCGGCCGTCCTGGTCGCCCGCCGGCTCCAGTAGTCAGGGGCCCTCCTGGACACCTCTTCCCTCTTCCTCCCCTCGCCCCTCCGCGTCTACGTCACCCAACGTTTTTCGGTGGGGCGCCGTCGCCAAGCCCGTGAAGCCCCCGATCGTCATCCTGGTGTCCACGCAGCACCCGGGCAACGCGGGGGCCGCGGCGCGCGGTGCGTCCAACTTCGGCGTCACCGACCTGCGATTCGTGGCGCCGCGCGGCGACGTCTTCGGCAAGGAAGCGCTCGACCGCGCCGTCCACGCCAAGCCATTGCTCGAGGCCCGCCAGGTCTATCCTGACCTCAAGTCGGCGCTGCACGGCGCCAGCCTCACCGTCGGCACGACCGCGCGGTCGGCCATCGCCGCCAACCGCTTCCGCCGCAAGCCGATGGACGTGCGCGACCACCTCGTCGGGCTCGGCGGCGACTGGGGCGGCCAGGTCGCCTACGTCTTCGGGCCCGAGGACGCGGGCCTCTCGGGCGAGGACGTCAACCTGCTCGACCAGCTGGTGACCATCCCCACGGCCGACTACCAGTCGCTCAACCTGGCGCACGCCGTGACGCTGCTGTGCTACGAGCACTTCCGCGTCGCCGCGCCCACGGTCACGCGGGAACGCACGCTCGGCCCCGACGCGATGCGCGCCCTGCACACCGCGTGGGACGACCTGGCCGCCGAGGTGGAGACGCGCGAGTGGCGCAAGGAAACGTCCACGGCCGTGTGGCGCAAGGTCATCGGCCGCAGCCTGCCCGACACGTACGAGGTGCACAACATCATGGGCATCCTCACGAACACGCTCAAGCGGTTCGGCCATCCCAAGTACCGCACGCCGGAGTCGGAGAAGGCGATGAAGGAGCGCGGGCTTCGCGTGTCTGGCAAGGCCGACGCGCCCGCCCACGAGCCGCAAAGAGCGCAGAGTTCGCAGAGCGAGGAATAGTCTCTGCGGCCTCTGCGCTCTCTGCGGCTGCCCCTGCCAAGGGAACTGGCATAAGCCGCTCCCACGTTTGCGGCGCGTGCCCTCCTTCCTGCCGCACGCAGTGGCTCCGGCCCTGGTCGCGGCGGCGTTCTTCAAGGTGCCACGGCGGACAGTGCTGCTGTTCCTGCCGGTCGTGTGGGCGCCGGACCTCGACTACCTCGTGCAGTCGCAGCACCGCGCCGTCACCCATTCCGTCCTCATCCCCCTGGCGTTGCTTGCGGCCGTCGTCGTGCTGTGGCGGCGACGCGACCCCATGGCCCGGTTCTGGGAGTTCGCCACGCGGCCGGGCTGGCCCGTCGGGCTCAGCCTGTCGTCGTTCTTCATCGCCAGCCACCTGCTGATGGACGTCTTCGCCGGCGGCGTCGTGCTGCTGTGGCCGTTCACGTACACGAACTTCTACACCGACTTCCAGGTCATCCTCGACACCGGCAAGAACACGTTCGAGCCCGTCGGCTCCGCCGGCACCGAGCAGGGGACGCCGGAGATCTCGGCGAGCTACCCATGGATCAGCTACGTCGACACCGCGATCGCGGCGTTCCTCGCGGCCTGCCTCGCGGGTTGGCTGGCGGTGCGGCAGTGGCGCAAGGCGCGCGGCACGACGCCGCCGAAGCCCGTGGTGCTGCGGCGGCCGGCCACGTTGGCGCGTGTGGCCAAACGGTAGCCAAGCGCTCGCGCCGCAAACACTAAGCGAGCGACGGAAATCGAACGGGCGTGCGGCTCCCGCTCGCGGCCTCGGCCGTCCTGGTCATGCTCCTGTTGGCGGGCTGCGGCGGCAACAAGCACAAGGACTCGGACGGCGACAACATCGAGGACGCCGACGAGGACGCCGGCTGGGAGGCGACCATCGACCTCCTCGGCGAGCGCATCCGCCGCCACGTCACGAGCGACCCGCACCTGAAGGACACCGACGGCGACGGCCTGACCGACCTGGAGGAGTTCTCGTTCCTCGCCGGCCTCGACCCGCGCAGCTCCGACTCCGACGGCGATGGGCTCACCGACTGCCAAGAGGCGCGCCACACGGTGCGCTCGCAGTGCGAGGACCCGGAGTTCGGCGGTCCCTTCGACGGTGGGTACGACACGAACCCCGCCAACGCCGACTCGGATGTCGGCCTAGGCCGCTACTGGCAGCACCACGGCTACAAGGACACGACCGGCACCGTCCACCAGTTGAGCTGGGGCGACGGCCTGTCGGACAGCCAGGAGCTCGCGGGCTTCGACATCAAGCTCGCCAACGGCCTCAACCGCCACGTCACCACCGACCCCAACGACCCGGACTCCGACGACGACGGCCTCGACGATGGCGAGGAGGTCCTCGACTACTCGGGCGACCCGGAGGTCCCCGACACGGATGGCGACGGCTGCACTGACGGCAGGGATCCCATCCCGGACCGTGCCGAGCGCTACGTCATCGGCTTGCAGACGTTCCTTCTCAAGGTCGACCACGACGCCATCGAGCCCAGCAAGGGCGCCGACCTGCGCATCCAGGGGAGCTTCATGGACGTGGCCTTCGACGCGCCCCCCAGCGGTGGCCAGGCGGTCCAGGTCGGCCAGGAGACCTCGATCGCCGCCCTCGACCCTGGCGCCAAGGGCCCCACCTGCAACTACCCGCCCTTCCGTCCCTGGGTGTACGTCGGCCTCACCAACTTCCTCGACATCGACGGCGTCGGCTACGAGGTCCTGGACGTCTTCAGCGCCACCAAGGCCAGCGCCCCCCAGGCCATCAACAACGAGGTCTGGTGGAACGTGCGGACGGGGGAGCTCTCCTGGAGCCAGGACGGTTCGGCCCCCTTCGCCGGGCCCGCCCATTGGGCCGGCGCCGACGCCGAGGTCTGGTTCAGCCCCCACCTGGCCTGAACATCCAAGGTTTGCAACCAGAATCCTTAATATGCAGTCCAGGAGTCGTTGGTCTGCATCAGGCCTCTGAAAGGAGGACTGGTTCCGGTTGAACCGGACAAACAAGGTGTTCACAATGGTGTTCAAGTCCCGAACGGCGATCCTGTCCCTCCTTGGCGTTCTCATGGCCGCCTGGGTCATCGCGCCGACCGTTTCCGCCCAAGCCACGACGCTTGACATGACGTTGACCGGCAATCTCGCGAACCTCGTCCCTGAGTCCCAGCCGGGCCAGCTCAAGGCGACCGTCACCTATGGTTACGGCACCGTCGCCCAAGGCGTCGCCACGGTCCCCGCCGGCTCGTTGACGATCACGTTCACCCCGAACTGCCCGTCGAGCATCCTCGTGACGGGCCCCGCCACGAAGATCATGCAGCTCAGCCCGGCCAGCCAGGCGAGCGCGCCCGGCGGCACGGTGGAAGCCAACTTCTTGGTCACGGCCACCCGCGAGGCCCCGGGCCTGAAGTCGATCGAGTGCACCCTGACGGCCTCCGCGCCGGCGCAGGCCGCCCCCGCCGCGGCCGCCCCGTCCGACGCGGTGCAGCGCTTCGTGGTCAGCGCCGACTACTACGCCCTGGTCACCCCGAAGATGGCGAAGAAGATCATCGCCTCCGGTCCCGACAAGCAGGTGGCCTTCTCCATCGAGTTGACCAACTTCGGCAACGCCCGCACGCAGATCAACTTCGAGCAGGGCAACAAGCCGACGAGCGGCAAGTGGGACATCCTGCTCCCCGACCCGATCATCCTCGACAGCCCCTTCTCGGGCGGCGAGGGCAAGACGGTCGACACCGCCACCGTCACGGTCTCCTCGACCTACAAGAACGGCTGGAACAACGCCAAGGGCTCCTACCAGGTCCTCATGAAGGTGGCCTCGGCCGACCAGCCCGACAAGAAGGGCAACGACCTGAACGCCAACATGCTGGTGCGCGTCCGCGGCGTCTACGTCCCCGGCCTCGAGCCCTTCGTCATGCTGGCGGCCATCCTCGGCTCGGCCCTCGTGCTGCGCCTGCGCAAGGCCGGCGAATAGTCGCCACCGCCGACTTGGCGACCCTTTCCTCCTTTTCCCAACCTTCTTCTTTCGCGACGGATTGGTGACCTTGTGGAGCACGCGATGCGTTGGGCGGCCCTCCTGCTGCTCGGCATCGGCCTGTTGGCTTCGCCCGCCCAGGCCCAGGTTCCCGCGCTGCCCGGCACTGGCATCGTGGAGCAGTTCGAGGTCCAAGAAAGCGCCACGCAGGCCGTCGTGCCCGTGGGCGGGCAGACCTCCGTCTACCTCACGTTCCGTGACACGTCGCGAGATGGCCCCGGCTCGGCCAGCCCGGGCGCCCCAGGCGCGCTCTACCACCGCACCAACGTCAAGGCCATCCCCGTCGAGAAGAAGGCGGGTTGGCAGGTCATCGCCCTCCCGGTCTCCCTGAACACCATCGGCGGCGACGAGAGGCAGGTCGAGGTCCAGTTCAAGGTCGAGCCGGTGGCCAACGAGCAGTTCTTCGCGGCCGACGTCAACTTCACGTTCGTCGGCACCAGCGGCCAGGCGCAGTACTCCCAAGTGCACCTGCTGGGCAACTCCCCCGGCCTCGCGGCCTTCAGCGCGCAAGTCTCCGAGACCTACCTTCTCAAACCCAAGCAGATCGTCGACGTCCCCATCAAGATCCGCAACACCTCGCTCAACGCCAGGTCGTTCGACATGGAGGTCGTCTCCAACCCCTGCGGCATGGTCGCGCTGACCACGAACGGCAACGTCGTCCAGCAGAAGAGCCTCGAGGAGTATACGGTCTCGCTGCAGGCGCCTGCGAAGAAATTCTGGTACGCCTACGACTCCTGCGCGGTCACGGTCGAGGTGCGCCCCCAGGACAATCCCGCGCAGGTCCGCACCGCCATCATCCAGGTCCAGGTCGCCGGGTTCTACGTCAATCCGGTCTGGATCATCAACACGGTCGAGATCCTCCTCGTCCTCCTGCTCCTGCTGTTCCTTTTGGCCCGCCGCAAGGCGCGCATCGAGGAGGAGATCCTCGGCAAGCCGCAGAAGCCTTGGCTCATCCCCGTGGAGGTGCTCTACCTCAAGGCCCTGCGCCGCAAGGACGCCCGCGCCTGGTACGTCGTGCGGCACTACCTCATGGAGGACGAGTACCGCTCCTCGCTCCTCTGGTACAAGTCCTACAAGAAGCAGACCAAGGGCTCGCGCAAGAAGGAGTCCCTCGTGCTGCGCCAGGAGAAGGCCTACGAGCGCTGGAAGAAGGCCTCCGCCAGGGACATCGCCAAGCCGCTGCGCCAAGCCGACCGGTTCGAGGCGAAGCTGCAGCGCAAGCTCGACCGGCTGGCGGAGCGTGAGCACCGCAAGCAGTTGGGCAAGTACCGCAACGTCAAGGGCCAGATGGAGAAGGCGCACGCCAAGCAGGTCGAGCGCGCCTCCGCCCAGTACGAGAAGGCGGCCGCCAAGGCCCGCAAGAAGGGCCAGCCGCTGCCGGACAAGCCCGTCGTCGCACGACCCGACTACCCCGACGAGCCGGAGCTCGTCCCGCTCACGCTCGCCGAGCACAAGTGGGCGAAGAAAGCCACGCGCCACCGCGCGCGCATGGTGCGCAAACAGGGCGACCTCGAGGTCAAGTTCGAGAAGGCCGACGCGCGCCGCCTGCGCAAGGTGCGCCGGAAGGTCGCCCGGCTCGCCCGCAAGCTCGACGACCCCGAGTTCGTGGCGGAACACCCGCTGCTGCAAGGCTAGCATCGAACGGGCGCCCATCTTCGGCTCGGGCGCGACCACCCAGGCCGGCAGCTAGCTCATTCCATGGGTTTCAAGTCGACCCGTTCGAGGTCGAACCCGACCGGGCACTCGACCGCGCCCTTCTGAGCCGTGATCGCGTGCCGACCGCCAGCCGTGTGGCCGACGGGGTGGCAGAGGGCCCAGTTCTTGCACGACGGGCGACGGCAGT